>JAZNGS010000070.1:0-16685 GCA_045576555.1 Clostridia bacterium
TTGTTATCAAGAGTATCATATTCTGATTGAATTGATGAGGGCATAACAGTTTTATCAGAGACATTAAAACTCACAAAAACACCTGAACAAACTGCAATCACAGTGGCTAAAATTGTAACATAAATATTTTTTTTCATAATAACCTCCGTATATGAAATTTTTTGTTGAAAAATATATTTTTTTGTTGTATAATAAAAATATGAAGGGAGGAATGAGGATGTCAAGCAATATTGAATTTCGCAAGCACCGAAGAGATACAAAAAGAAAGATGAGAAACAAAAATTTTATGATGTTATCGGCGATTGCTATATTAATAGCTATCATAATCCTTATTGTTGTTGGAATTTTTGGTCGCATAGGTAAGAATAATGACAATATTGAGTTTATTTACAATGGTTATGTATATCCCCAGCTTCCCGAAAGAAATAGTGATATTATAGTAGATGTTGGTAAGAGTGATGGGGTCAAAAAAGCATACCTGACTTTTGACGATGGTCCAAATTACTCTGTAACAACTGATATTCTTGATATTTTAAGAAGATATAATATTAAGGCTACATTCTTTATGGTTGGAACTCTAATGGAGCATAATCAGGGTGCTGCAAGGAGAGTCTATGATGAGGGACACCTATTGGCAAACCATTCCTATTCACATAAGTATAGTGAATTATATGCAAGCACAGATGCATTTATGAATCAGATTAATCATACTCAGGAGCTTATTTATAAAATTACTGATAACAAAAATTATCCCAAAGTATGCAGATTTCCCGGTGGGGGATATAATAGCGGATATTATGGAGAAATGAAAAAAGAATGTAAGGTTAAGTTAGAGGAAAACGGATATAGGTATTGCGATTGGAATGCATTGACAGGTGATGCTGAAAGTGCAAATCCGTCAGCAGACAGTATAATGTCAAGACTAAAGAAGACAGTTGGGGAAAAGGAAGATGTTGTGATACTTATGCACGATGCACCTGCAAAGAGTGTTACTGCAAAAACTCTGCCTGATGTTATTGATTATTTAATAGAATGTGGCTATGAGTTTGATACATTGGATAAAATCTAAAATTAAAGCCTGTAAAAATCAAATTGATTTTTACAGGCTATTTTTTTATATAAAATCTTTAACTATTGAAAATTTGTCTTGTTTTAAAAGTTCTTCATAAAACTTTAATGCAGAAATTTTTGGCTTTTTTGAAGTCATGGCTTTTAAGTCGTTTTCGTTTAAATCCCTGAATAGTTCTATTACATTATTATTCGGTGAGTCAACATTATGATAATCGGAGTAAACCAAAATCTCTCCGATAGAAAGACCCGATACTTCGGAAATACGCATTATCTTTTCCATAGATGGTTGCGTCTTTCCCCTCTCGTAGCTTGAAATGGTATTTGCATTTACACCTATTGCTTTACCCATTTCTGCCTGAGTGTATCCGCATCTTTTTCTTGCTTTGTAAACACCTGTGCTGATATCTAATCCCATTAGTTATTTCTCCTTTGTGTCTTATACTGTTGAACCCTTTGCAATTGCAATTGGGTAGCTTTTTTGTCCAACAAGTTTCTTGTCCTTTGTAATAGTGACTTCTTTATCTAAAATTGCACAATCCAATGATGCGTTTTCCTCAATAACAGAGTCCTGCATAATAATTGAGTTTTTAACAACTGCACCCTTTTTAACAACAACACCTCTTGATAATATGGAGTTCTTAACTGTCCCTTCAATCAGGCAACCATTGGAAATCAAGCTGTTTTCAGCCTTTGCATTATCTCTATATATCGTTGGAGAGAGGTCCTTGTTTTTTGTGTATATAGGATTTTCAGGATTTAAAAGCTCCTTGCGAAAATCCTCATTTAAAAATAGCATATTATTTTCAAAATAAGATTTCAAAGAATCAATTTTGTCAGAGTAGCCCCTAAATTCATATCCATATATATTCATACCAGATAATTTTTTTGAAAGACCATCTCTTACAAAGTAATGTTCACCGCGTGCAACACACTCATCTATTATGCTCTCAAGCAATGCCTTTTCCATAACATAGAGCTCAAGACCTGCATTTGTTGATTTCGGATATTGTGGTGTTACCTCAATGTCTGTAACTCTGCCATTTTCATCAAGTTCAATCAAGGTGTGTCGTGACAGCTCTTCTTCAGGTTGACCTTTCATATCTTTATATACAACAGTAATATCTGCCTGGTATTCAATATGTTTTTCCATAACATCTTCAAAATCAATGTTATAAATAAGATTATCCATAGATAAAATTACATATGTTTGCTGACTTTTTCTCAAAAATTGTCTTGCTCCTGCAAGTCGGTCAAGGTCACCTCTTCCGCTAAAATAGTTAAAAGATGCAAGGTTTGGCGGAAGAATATTGAGTCCGTAACTCTTTCTGTCCAAATCCCATGGATTTCCTGACTTCAAATGGTCCATTAATGAACTGTAATTTGATTCTGTCACAACTCCGATATTGATTATATTAGCATTTGCCATATTTGAAAGGACAAAGTCAATCATTCTATAGCTTCCTGCAATAGGAAGTGCACCGGAAGCGCGAATATCGGTAATTGGAGGTATTCTGTCATCATTTGTTATGATAATTCCCATTGTATCTCTCATCAGTTTAGTCTCCTTTCAAATTATTCTTTTTCAACCATAGAGCCGGTTGGAATGATTTGATTTTTTTCTATGAAAGCTTCGCCCTCAATCAATACAATATCATCAGTGCAGAAGCTCGATGCATATTTGTTATCCTTGTCGCTTACAGTACCGATTTGAGCATTATCGCAAATAACAGCATTTTCGCCTATAACTGCTTTTTTGATTATGGCATTTTTTCCGACACTAACACCTGACATCAAGACGGAGTCAATAACTCTGGCGCCTTTTGCAATTGTAACCTCGCCTGAAATAATGGAATTATTGACTTCTCCGTCAATTATTGAGCCTTCCGATATAGTAGAGTTAACAATCCTTGCATTTTTTCCTGTGTAATGGGGAGGTAGTGGCATAGTCCTTGAAAATATGTTCCATTTTCTGTCGGTTATATCAAACTCAGGAGGAGTTTTCAAAAGGTCCATATTTGCTTCCCATAAACTGCTGACCGTTCCAACATCTTTCCAATAATCATCAAACTTCCAACTAACCATTTTTTCCTTGTTTTTAAGCATTGCAGGAATAATATTTTTACCAAAATCGTTTGATGAGTTTGGATCATGTTCATCTTCTGTAAGATATTTTTTTAATATTTCATAATCAAATATATATATACCCATTGAAGCAAGGTTGCTTTTTGGATTTTTAGGCTTTTCTTCAAACTCAATGATATTTCCATCATTATCAACATTCATAATTCCAAATCTGCTTGCTTCTTCCCAAGGAACAGGCATAACTGCGATAGTTATTGCAGCACCTGTTTTTTTATGGAATTTTAACATTTTTCCATAATGCATTTTATAAATATGGTCGCCTGACAAAATCAAAACATTTTTAGGATTAAATCTTTTCAAAAAGCTTAAGTTCTGATATATGGCATTTGCAGTTCCCTTATACCATTCACCGGCTTGGGCGCTTTGATAAGGTGGAAGAACATAAACTCCTCCGTGGTTCCTGTCCAAATCCCATGGATTTCCGTTTCCTATATAAGTATTCAATTCAAGAGGCTGATACTGTGTTAATACTCCGACAGTATCAATTCCTGAATGTGTGCAGTTAGAGAGTGGGAAATCGATAATACGATATTTTCCGCCAAACTGCACTGCTGGCTTTGCCACATATTTTGTCAATGCACCAAGTCTGCTGCCCTGACCGCCTGCAAGTATCATAGCGACACAATCTTTTGAAATCATAGCTTTATCTCCTTTGAATTTATTGTTTTTCTTTGCTTGATTTTTCTCTTAATATATATAGTTGATAATCCGTTTATATCAAATGAAATTGTATAATTAAATGAATTAAATTTTTCTTTTTTAGCTTTTAATGTAACTGTTCTTTTTGATTTTTGACCACCAAATTTTTTCAAAGCACTGTCCAATACAATTTCATATTCGCCTGCTTGTTTAACACCAATGGTATATTTTTTTCGATCAACAGGTGTGAAATTTGAAACAACTATTATATAATCATTCTTCTTTTTGGATTTTCTCATAAATGAGATTACTGAATTATCAGAATCACTATCATTAATCCATTGAAAACCATCCCAACCGTCATCAATTTGCCATAGTGGTTTGTTTTCAAGATAAAAATGGTTAAGGGACTTTGAATAATCCAATAACTTCTGGTGTCTTTCGTTTTCAAGGACATTCCATTCAAGCTCTTCGGAAAATCTCCACTCCAAGAACTGACCAAACTCTCCTCCCATAAACATTAGCTTTTTGCCTGGAAGAGACATATAATATCCTAAAAGAGCCTTGTATGACTCGAATTTTTCTTCATATGACCCAAACATCTTGTCAATCAATGAGCGTTTTCCATGCACCACTTCATCGTGTGAAAGAGGCAAAATAAAGTTTTCGGAATATGCATAGAACATCAAAAAAGTTAGAAGATTATGATTTGGTTTTCTAAAAAATGGGTCCATTGACATATATCTTAATGTATCATTCATCCAACCCATATTCCATTTATAATTAAATCCCAATCCGCCATTTTCAACGGGTGCAGTGACATTTGCCCATGCAGTTGATTCCTCGGCAATCATAAGAATATTAGGAAATTCGGAAAATAAAATCTTATTCATATTCTGTAAAAATGCTATTGCCTCAAGATTTTGATTTCCGCCATAAATATTTGGTACCCATTCACCGTCATTTCGGCTGTAATCTCGATATAGCATAGAAGAAACTGCATCAACCCTTAATCCGTCAAAATGAAATTCATTAATCCAATAATGTGCAGAGGATAAGAGGAATGAAATAACCTCTCCTTTTGAATAGTCAAAAACCATTGTACCCCAATCCTTGTGCTCGCCAAGTCTTGAGTCTGCATATTCATATTCAGGCATACCATCAAAGTTATAAAGGCCAAAAGCGTCTTTTGGAAAATGTGCGCCGACCCAATCCATAATAACTCCGATTCCTGCATTATGAAATTTATTGATTGCATATTTCAAATCATCAGGAGTACCATATCGTGAGGTAGGTGAGAAAAAGCCTGTGACCTGATATCCCCAGGAGCCATCAAAAGGGTATTCACAAATTGGCATAAATTCAATGTGAGTATATCCCATTTCCAATACATAATCGCACAGCTCATCGCATAACTCTCGGTAGTTATAAAAACTTCCGTCAGCATGAGTTTTCCAGCTTCCTGCGTGCACCTCATAAATAAGCATTGGCTTATCATAAGGAGGTGTTTTTTCTCTTTTTTTAATCCATTTTGAGTCTGTCCACTTATAATTTTCGGAATCATATATAACCGATGCAGTTCCAGGTCTTAATTCCGAATAAAAAGCAAACGGGTCAGCTTTATAAATAAGTTCACCATTTTTTGTTCTTATGACATATTTATATAAGTCATTGTGGGAAACAAAATCGAATTCTCCCACCCAGACACCTGTTGTGCCAATTTTTGTAAGAGGACATTGTGTTTCATTCCAATTATTAAATGAACCTGTTAGAAAAACATCTTTGGCATTTGGTGCCCAGACAGCAAAACGCCAGCCATTATTTATTTTATGAGCGCCAAGAAATTCATATGACTTAAAATTAGTACCTTCATTAAAAAGGTATAATTGATATTCACTTATATTGGTATCTTTTGTTGATTTTATATATGCCATTGGCCAATACCTTCTTTCTGTGTCATCATCTTTATCATTATTAATTATATCACATAATAATATTTATGTAAATGCTACTTGTATGAGAAAAATGCTATATCATTTTGGTAAAATTATACAAAATTTAATCAGTAATAGTCTTATTTTACTCGAAAATGCTCAAAAAATGATATAAATTAAAGAAAAAGACCGAACTTTTTGTTCGGTCTTTTAAAGTTAGTTTTCAAGTGAAAGTGATGGAATTGCATTTAGCGATAAATCTGCAAAATTTCTTTCGTCAAATGAATAGTATCCCGCGCATGCTATCATTGCTGCATTGTCGGTGCAAAGAATAGGTGATGGATATAGGACTTCAATTCCTTTTTTGTTTGCAAGTTTTGTCATTTTATCTCGTAATTGGGAGTTTGATGCAACTCCACCGGCAATAGTTATTACTTTTGAGCTATTTAAAACAGCGGCCTCGATTGTGTGTTCGCAAAGAACATCTGTAACAGCCTCCTGAAAGCTTGCTGCAACATCTGCTTTGTTAATGGCGATTCCTTGTTGCTCTGCTTTGTGGAGATAGTTAATAACTGATGTTTTAACTCCGCTAAATGAAAAGTCAAGTGAATCCTTGTCAATTCTCACTCTTGGAAAATTGATGGATTGTGGGTTACCCTCTTTTGCCAATTTATCAATCAAGGGTCCGCCCGGATAGCCAAGACCCAATACTCTTGAAATTTTATCAAATGCTTCTCCTGCTGCATCATCTCTTGTTCTGCCGAGAATTTTAAAGGAATTATAATCATTTGCCAAAACGATATGTGAATGACCGCCTGAAGCAACAAGGCACACAAAAGGCGGTTTTAAATCCTTGTGTGCTAAAAAGTTTGCCATGATATGCCCTTTTATATGGTGAACAGGTATAAGTGGTTTTTTGGCTGAATATGCCAACGCTTTTGCAAAAGAAACTCCGACCAAAAGTGCACCCACAAGTCCCGGTCCATAGGTAACTGCTATTGCATCAATGTCATCAAGTGTCACATTGGCAGACACCAAAGCCTCCTCGACAACAGCATCAATGTTTTCAATATGTTTTCTTGATGCAATTTCAGGGACAACCCCTCCATATTTTTTGTGCAAATCTATTTGAGAATTAATTACATTGGAAAGAATGTCTCTGCCATTTTTAACAACTGCAGCGGCAGTTTCATCGCAGGAGCTTTCAATTCCAAGTATTAGTTTGTCCATCTGTTTCATATCCTTTCATAGTGTTAGTTCCATTAAAGAAGCATTTTCAGTTGGGTTTTTGTAATAATCTTTTCTTTCTCCAACTTTTATAAAGTCAAATTTTTCATAAAGATTAATTGCCGCAGTATTTGATTCTCTTACCTCTAATGACAATGTGCAAAGCTGTTTGTTTCTTGCTTTTTCTATTAGTTTTTCGAGCATTTTTTGTGCTATTTTTTGTCGTCTGTAGTCTTTTAGGACTGCAATATTGGTTATTTGTCCTTCACCAACAACCTCCCAAAATCCTGCATAGCCAACGATTTTATCATCGATCTTTGCAATTACATATTGTGCAAGAGGGTTTGATGCTTCTTTAAAAAAAGAGCTTTCCGACCATGGCAAAGAGAAACATTTCTTGTCAAGTTCGGCAAGTTCTTTTGCGTATTCTTCGTTTATATCTGAAAAAATTAGCATAGCTTTTCCTATTCTTCTTGATTTCTTTGAATTTCCTCAAGTTTATTGCAAACTTGCGTGAGTGCTATGTATAGCTTGTCACAGGTTTCGATGTAATCTTCAACATCTCCGCCGTATGGGTCTTCGATATCTCCGTTCATGTCAGCAAGCTCGCAAAGAGTGCAGGTTTTTTCTTTTGCAATATCTTGCAGTACCATCTTATGAGCCTCTGTCA
The DNA here is from genome assembly GCA_045576555.1 of Clostridia bacterium. Lineage (GTDB taxonomy): Bacteria > Bacillota > Clostridia > UBA1381 > UBA1381 > RGIG1988. The sequence goes on from JAZNGS010000070.1 coordinate 7,684, forward strand.
TTGTGATTATCATATCGCTTTTTTCAACAAGTTCAGGAGTTATTTGCTGTGAAGAATGTTCGGATAAATCAATGTCATATTTTCTTATTGCCTCAATTGCTTCGGGAGTAGCTTTTTCTCCGTCTGTTGCAAACATTCCTGCTGATTCAATTCTGACATCAAGATTGTTTTCCTCACAGAGCTTATTCATAATAGCTGCTGCCATTGGGCTTCTGCAGGTATTGCCTGTGCATACAAATAATAAATTCAAAATATTCACCTCTTGTTAAATGTTTAATGCAGATTTTGCCAAACTATCTGCCAAATCGTTATATTCATCGCCTGAATGGCCCTTAACTTTTATAAAATTAATGTGCAGTCTGTCAGATATGGAAGAATAGAATTTAGCATAATTCATAGTTCCTGTCTTATTTGCTTTCCATTCGCCGCTGCACCATTTTTCAATGCCGGCATAGTCATAGTATATATCTACACTTTTAATGTTGTTATCAATGCAATATTGCATAACAAATTCGCTACCTTTGATTTCTCCTGCGACATTTCTCATATCTATTAATTCAGGGTCAGAAAATGCTTTTGAAAACTCTTTTTTATCGTTGTTATGAAAAATAACAGCGCCATATGAGAACATTTTAAGCTCATTTGAGTAACTTCCGTCAACATAGGCAGTAGCCTCGCTTGCAGATATAGTTGATTTTGACAGATTATTCATATAGTTTTCTGCATCAGCCAAAGACATAAAGCCTTTAAATTCAGCATTTGAAAAGCCCATAATCTGCTCCTGGCAATCTTCCCAACTGTTATATATTCCTGTTTTTTTTCCGTTTCTGACTGCATAATACTTTTTCAATCTAACACCTCATTTTGATTTTTAATAAAACTATTAAAAATTTATAATGCAGTAAAACTTTTAGTATTGTTTTTTTTTCTTCTATATGATATAATAAAATAAGCAAAAAGTCAAATATTTTTTTGGTTCAATGCTTACCAAAGACAAAAGAGGTGGAAATATTTGTTATTGGATATCTTATACTTAATCAGCCTACTCTCGATTATATTTGTGGTGTGCTTTCAGCGCAGGGACCCTGTTGTTTCAATAGCATGGGTTCTGTGTTTTATTGCCTTTCCGGGAATTGGCGTGATTTTCTATCTGGTTTTCGGAATTGGATTAAAAAGACATACCAAAAAGAAATATATGTCAAAGCTTGAGATGGCTGCAAAAACTGATATAAAGTTGAGAAAACAGCTTTCAGACCAACAAATTGCTTTGTCCGATGATAAGTATAACACAATGATAAAATATTTTTCATTGAGTGCAAAGAGTCCGTATACAGATGATAATGATATAGAGATTTTCACTGATGCAAAGGAAAAATATAAATCGGTTTTACAAGACATAGAAAAAGCAGAAAAAAATATTAATATTTTATATTTTATTATTCGTAATGATGAGATTGGAAATAAAATTGTTAATGCACTGATAAAAAAGGCAAACGAGGGTGTTGAGGTGCGGTTATTATACGATGGCTTTGGCTCGCTTCTGACCAATCCCAAGATATTTAAAAAACTTAAAAATACCCCAAATGCTTATGTTGCAGAATTTTTCCCTGTAAAGCTCTTTTCCAGCTCGAAGATAAACCACAGAAACCACAGGAAAATTATTGTTATTGACGGAAAAATTGCATATCTTGGCGGAATTAATATCGGTATGGAATATATGGGTTATGGAAAACCGTCACCTTGGAGAGATACTCACATTCGTATTGTGGGAGAGGCAGTTTTTCAGGTTCAAAAATATTTTAGTTTTGACTGGGAATTTTCATCAGGTGAGGATATAACCAAGAGAATGAAAGACTTTTTCTCATACAAAACCGATGTCGGCAAAAAATTGCCCGTGCAGATTGTTGCAAGCGGACCGGAGTCGGCTGAAGAAGAAATCAAGTTCGGAATGATGAAAATGATTAATGCTGCAAAAAAATATATCTATATTCAAACACCTTATTTCGTGCCTGATGTCTCATTTATGAGCGCTATAAAAATGGCGGCACAATCAGGTGTTGATGTCAAGGTTATGATTCCGGGAATACCTGATAAAAAATTTGTTTATCATACAACAATGTCATTTGTGGGAGATTTGATAGAGGCAGGAGTCAAGGTATACTGCTATCCCGGATTTATTCATTCAAAAACAATAGTTTGTGATGACGATGTTGCAACAATCGGAACTACAAACATTGATAAAAGAAGCTTTGAATTACACTTTGAATTGAATGCATTTGTTTATGATAACGAGTTTGCAAAGAGAAATAAAGAAATATTCTTAAATGATATGATAGGGTGCGAGCATATGACAAGAGAAGTTTATGAAAAAAGAAAAAAGGAACACCCCATAAGTTATATGTTAGATGGATTTTTCAGGCTATTTTCGCCGATTATGTAAGGAAACGGATAATGAATTTACATATTGATTTTAAAAACAGAATGAAGAATATGCTTGGGGAAGAGTACGACTTATTTATAGAAGCATTTTCACAAAATGAAAGCTATGTCGGAATAAGACTCAATAATAAAAAAAAGAATGTTTTAAAACTTTTTGAAGATATTTTAAAAGACTGTGAAAAGATTGATTGGTGTGATAACGGATATTACTGCAACAAGAATATAATTTCAGGAAATCATCCTTATCATATGGCAGGTCTTTGTTATTTTCAGGAACCGTCTGCAATGTCGAGTGTTGAGGCACTTTCGATAGAACCTGATGATTTTGTTCTTGATTTGTGTGCGGCACCTGGAGGAAAGGCGACTCAGGCAGGTGCGAAAATTTCGGAAAAAGGTTTGTTGGTTGCAAATGAGATAATACCAAAGCGAGCACAAATTCTTGCTGAAAACATAGAAAGAATGGGAATTTCCAACGCAATAGTCACAAACGAAACTCCTGAAAGGCTTGCAGAGAGATTTGAGGGATTTTTTGATAAGATAATTGTAGATGCACCTTGTTCAGGTGAAGGGATGTTTAGAAAAGAACCGAGAGCAGTTGAGGAATGGAGCATTAATCATACCAAAACCTGTTCTGTAAGACAGCGTCATATTTTGGATTGTGCGTATAAAATGCTTTCCCCAGGCGGTAGTCTTGTTTATTCAACCTGTACTTTTGCGCCTTGCGAAAATGAAGAAACAGTTGCATATTTTTTGGAAAAATATCAGGATATGCATTTGGCGCCTACAGGCCTTCATATGCTGGAAAATGGCAGAAATGAATGGTGCAATAGTGAATTTGATGTGACATTAACCAAACGAATTTTTCCGCATAAAAATAAGGGAGAGGGACATTTTGTTGCTCTTTTAAAAAAAGATGGGGATAGACCGACAAGAAAAAAAAGAACTGTTAATGAGGACAAAAGGATTAAGGAAATAATAAAACTCTACAGAGAGTTTGAAAAAAACACTTTAAAAACCGAGCTTTTGGGTGATTTTAAAGTGTTCGGAGATAATTTATATATTGTTCCGCATGGAATTAATCTGGATAAACTCAAAGTTATCCGTGCAGGTCTTCATCTTGGTATATTCAAGAAGAACAGATTTGAGCCATCACACGCATTGGTGCTTGCGTTAGATGAGGAAATGTTTAAGAATAAAATATCATTGTCAGTTGATTCTGTTGAACTTTCAAAGTATCTTCGTGGTGAAACACTAACAGGTGAGATGAATGGTTACATTGCAGTATGTGTGAATAATAATCCAATAGGCTGGGCAAAGGGCTCACAGGGGATTATTAAAAACCACTACCCAAAATACTTAAGGCTTCTGAAATAACTTTGCGTTTTACGATTGCTAAAGATATACCTGCAATAAATTCTGCGTTCTTGGAAAATAATTCTCTTGCACACTCGTTCATAGTTGAGCCTGTTGTGATGATATCATCAACAAGGAGTATTCGTTTTCCTCTGACCCTTTCGCTGTCTGCAATAAATGCACCGCGTATATTATCGGCTCTCTTTTTCTTTTTGAGGACACTTTGTGCGATTGTGTGACGACTTTTGTGTATACATATAACATATGGAATATCAAGCATTTCGGATACTTTTCTTGCAATTAATTCGGCTTGATTAAATCCTCTTGTTAAAAATCGCTTTCTTGAAATAGGAACGCTTGTTATAAAATCAAATTCATAAAGCTCTGAAATGTCTTTTATTCTTTCATAGAGCATTGTTGAAAACAAATCAGCCAATGCATATTCACCGCCGAATTTGTATCGGTGAATAAGAGATTTCATTGTATCATTATAATAAAATCCTGAAATATAATAATTAACATTGCCAATACCCTCGATTGGGTTAAACATAGGAACAGGCTCGATTTTCTTAAAACATTCGGAGCATATCCCAAGATTATTAAAAGATTTTTCTATGTGACGAGGATTAAATCTTTCCTTGCAACATACGCAAATAATAGTACCATCATTTAATATACTCATAGCAAACACTCCTTTTTTGCAAGGATATTTTATACTATCGTGAGTATATAGTCAATAGTTAAAATGAATAGGAGATGAAATGTGTGAAGAAACTCTTTGTGTTAGTTATACTGATGTTTGTGTGCGCACATAATGTGTATGCAAAAACATATTTAGAGACTATCTATGAAAATTATTATCAAATTTTAGATGAAGAAAATAAGTCCCAGGGTGATGATTATATCACAAGGGGAGAATTTGTTGCGCTTTTGGTCGGAAAGACTAATGAAGAGTATATTTGCACATTTTATGATGTGTTTGAATCAAAGTGGGATTATAAATATATTGCAAAAGCTCAAAACAAAAAAATTACTTTGGGAGATGGAGATAATGCATTTAATTCGGCGGAATATTTAAAGACAGAAGACGCAATAGTTTTTTTGTCAAGAGCATATAATCTTGATAAACTTTCGATGGGTGACTATTCTGTTGACGGAATAAAAAATATTTCCGACTATGCAAAAAACTTTGTGGGATATGCAATTAACGAGGGCATATATCCGAAAACAAATGGCGAGTATGTTAGTGGAAATGATAAAATAAGTGTTAAAGATGCGCTCTTTTTGATGGATAAATATAATGAATTGTCAGAAAAAGGATTTAATTCGGCAAGGCTTTTAGAGGGGTATCCAAGGCTTGAACATTCCCAAAGTACTAAATCTGTTGCGTTTACCATAAAAACTGACCGCCCTTGCATTGTTTACTACACTATGCTTGAAAATGAGGGAAATAATTTTGATTATTTTGTTCCTGCTGAAAGAGTGGATATGTTTTTGACCTCTGTCTCCAAGGCAAACAAGGAAATTATGATAAAACTTGATGCCCAACCGAAGAAGGTTTATGATATTTTCTTTGTTTTAGAAGATGAAAATGGGAAAAAAAGCGGAGTGTATTCATTGAAAAATGTTTCTGTGCTTCCATTTACTCTTGGAGACGGAACTAAACAAAATCCATACCAGATACATTCGGCTTATCAATTTGAACAGATTAGAAAATATCCTGATAAGTGCTTTTTGTTGTGTGTTGATATTGATTATAACAAGGAATGGATTCCAATTGGCTCAATGAGAAACGAGAAGAATTTTTCGGGAGTTCTTGATGGCGGAGGTCACTATATCAGGGGACTGAAAATTGATGTTATGAATAACGCAGGACTTTTTGCCGAGATTGACAATGCGACAATTAAAAATTTGTATGTTGATGCAGATGTCAGAGGAAGGAGCTATGTCGGAGTTATTGCAGGCATTTCAAATAAGGGAACGATAACAGATTGCCATGTCAGCGGCAGGGTAAAGGCTGATGAAAATATAGCAGGCGGAATTGTAGGAAAAAATGACGGAGATATAAAAAATTGCGTGTCTGCAGTTTACTCTGTTGAAAGTAGTTCATATGCAGGTGGTATATCAGGAACGAATTTTGGAAATATAGAGTCCTCAATTTCTGCAGCAGACAAAGTCAGCTCCGGGATGTATGCATCAGCAATTTCAGGAATAAATTCCGGCGGAATGATTAGAGATTGTGTGGCTGTTTGCACAGAGGTTAATAATGATTTGTTGTCAAAAACAGGACGAATTTCAACAAATAAGGAAAATGGCGGAACATATAATAATTATGCATATGCCGATATGCTTTCAGGTGAGAGCATAAATGTAGGAAAAGATTTGCAAGACGGAGAAGAAGTAAGTTGGGATGAACTAACATCAAAGGAATTTTACGAAAAAAATCTCGGATGGGATTTTGAAAACAAGTGGACAATGAAAAATTCTCCTGAATTTATGCTTCCTGCCTTAAAAAATGTCCATAAGCCAATGCTTATATCAGGCATGACAATATATGCTCCAAAGAAAATCAGCAACGAAGAAGAATTAAAGGATATTTCTAAAGGACTTGATAAGCACTATTATCTTGCTAACAATATTTATTTAGAATACAAAAATTCTAACGATAAATGCTGGGAACCATTGGGAATAAGCGATGCATACGGAAATCTTTATAATAGTTTTACAGGCAGTCTTGACGGACGGGGATACGCAATTAAAAACTTAAAGATTTCGCATTTGGATAATGTAATGCAGTATGGGTTATTTGGTGTCATATATGGCGGAACAGTAAGAAATTTAAAATTAGAAAATGTGTCAGGAGACGTAAGAGGAACTGTCGGAGCAATTGCAGGAGTTAATTATGGAATAATAGAAAATTGCTCTGTAAAGGGAAATTTGAATGTTTATGATAGGAACGGAGAGTCTGTAATCGGTGGAATTTGCGGAATAAATTATACAAATATAATTTCATCCGATTCCGAAGTTTCAATCAAGGCAGACACAGAATCAGCATCAATCGGCGGAATTTCAGGAAGTAATGAAGGATTTATATACGATTGCTCGCATATTGCCCAATTAAAGACAGTTCAGGGCGGAAAATCATCAAATGTTGTTGTAGGCGGAATAAGCGGAAGTAACTATTCAGGGTTTATATATAACTGTTATGCAAAGAATGATATAAACTCAGACTCTAACACAGGCTACTGCGGTGGAATTATCGGACTTATGAATGGCGGAGAAATTTATAAATGTTCTTCGGACGGATTGATATATTTTGAGTCACAAAGAAAAAATAATTCGAATTCATATATTGGCGGAATTTGCGGACTTATCAGCGGTGGACTGGTTATGAACAGCTTTACAAAAAGTGAGATTGATGCCAATTCCAATGAGGGATATGTTGGCGGAATAAGCGGTTTTTGTGAAAATGCAAATATTCAGAATGTGTATACAATCAGTAAAATAAGTCAGCAGGGTAACGATAAAATTTTAGACAGCAGTTATGCAGGAGGAATAAGCGGATATTGTCAGAATAGCTTTGCTTTAGGAAGTGTTGCCATTAATCCTGAGATTGTCACAAATGGAGTATGCGGAGAAATTTGTGCCTACGCACAAGGTGGAAGTTTTGATAATAACTATTCCTATGATAAAATTTTGATGCTCGGAAAAACAGGCGATTTTTCAGTAAGCGGAACAAAAAAGGCATATTCTGAATTAAGAAATACAAAATTTTTCTTCCTGCCTGTGCATAAAGACGGACTTTTGGGTTGGGAGTGGACAGAAGATAATGGCGGAGTCTGGAAAAAATCTCAAAACAGTTCTTATCCGTTCCCTGTTTTAGTTGATGTGAAAAATCAGGAGGATTTTCATAACAATATGAATAAAAAGTAAAATTTTGAGAAAATTTTAAAAAAGTATGTTCATTTTTGAAAAATTGTGATATAATTATACGAATAATGATAAAGTGGGTGGATTTATTGATTAAAAGTATGACCGGATATGGCAGAAATGAGGCCATAATCGAAGGAAAGAAGATAGTATGTGAATTAAAATCGGTAAATCACAGATATTCCGATTACTCTGTGAGAGTGCCGAGATATTATGGATTTATGGAAGACAGGGCAAGAAAGCTTGTGTCGGAATATATATCAAGAGGAAAGGTCGATGTATATATTGCAATAGAGAGCTTTGATGAAACCGACCGTGAAATTCTCTTGAATGAGGGAATAGCAAAGACATACATAGATGCTCTATACCAGCTTCGTGACACATTTGGTCTTGCTGATGATATATCGGTTATGAATGTTGCAAGATATTCTGAAATTTTCAAAACCCAAAAGATTGAAGAAGATGAAGAGGAACTCTGGAAAAATGTTGTTGAGGCGATGAAGCCTGCTATAGACCAGTTTGTTTCTATGCGCGAGCGCGAGGGTGAGAGAATTTTTGATGACATTTCAAAAAGAATTGAATATATGAAAGAGCTTGCAAAGAAAGTTGAGATTCGTTCAGCTCAAACTGTTGAGGAATACAGAAACAGACTCCATTCCAAGATAAAGGAAGTTTTGGAAGACAGAGCGATTGATGAATCGAGAATTTTGACAGAGGTTGCAATTTTTGCGGACAAGATAGCCGTTGATGAAGAATTGGTCAGATTGGAAAGCCATTTTAATGAATTTTATGAAATAGTCAACAAAAATGAGCCCGCAGGAAGAAAGTTGGATTTTCTTATTCAGGAAATTAACCGTGAAATTAACACAACAGGTTCAAAGGCAAATGATATTGAAATTGCAAAAATTGTTGTTGAGCTAAAGGGTGAAACCGAAAAATTAAGAGAGCAAATTCAAAACATCGAGTAACGGAGGAAGAGTATGAAATTTGTAAATATTGGTTTTGGTAATATGATAAATGCTCAAAGGCTTGTTTCAATCGTCAGTCCCGAATCTGCTCCGATCAAAAGAGTTATAAGAGAAGCAGAGGACAGAAAGGTACTTATTAACGCAACCTACGGAAGACGCACAAGAGCGGTTATCATTATGGATAGCGGTCATATTGTCCTATCTTCGCTTCAGCCTGAAACAGTTGCAAATAGACTAAATGAAAAGGAAGATGAGGAGGAAACAAATGACTAAAGGAAATTTGTTTATAATTTCAGGTCCAAGCGGTGCAGG
>JAZNGS010000071.1:0-2890 GCA_045576555.1 Clostridia bacterium
GATATTACCTCAAGCGAAAAATCTAACACTGAAGCAAATATTGAAGTAACTATTTTTCAAGGAATACCCAAAGCATCAAAAATGGATTACATAATTCAAAAGACAACGGAATTAGGTGTTGTTAAAATAATTCCGTGCGAAATGTCAAGATGTGTTTCAAAGATAGAAAATTCAAAAGATGCTAAAAAAAAGCTAGACAGATGGCAAAAAATTGCTGAAGAGGCTGCAAAACAATCAGGAAGAGGAATTATTCCAATAATACTTGAGCCTGTTAGTTTTAAGCAAGCAGTTGAAATGATGAAGGATTTTGATTTGGCTTTTGCTCCGTACGAATGTGAAGAAAAAAACACACTAAAAACAGTTTTAACATCAAAAGACAATGTTAAAACTGTTGCTTTTATGATTGGCCCAGAGGGTGGATATGACCTTGATGAAATAAAAATTCTTATGGAAAGTAAAATAGAGACTATTACACTTGGAAAAAGAATTTTAAGGACTGAAACAGCAGGCGAAGCTGTGCTTTCGATGGTTATGTATGAATTAGGGGACATTAACTTTTGAATTTTTGGAAAGGACATTATTTTATGAAAATTTCAAAAAGATTTTTTCCGGATTTTAAATTTGACTCTATAAATGACATTAAAATTGAATATTTAAAAGAATATGGAATTAAATTTGCAATATTAGATATTGATAATACTTTAGTTCCATATACATCACCAAAGCCTGATGAAAATGCAATTTTATTTTTAGAAAAATTAAGGGATAACGAAATAAAATACTGCTTTGTTTCCAATAATCACAAAGCAAGAATTAATTTATTTAATGAGCAAATAGGTGCGCCTGTTTATCCAAATGCATCTAAACCTCTTCTTTTTGGAATAAAAAAGGCGATGAGAGCATTTGGTGCAACCAAAGAAAATACTGTCATAATCGGTGACCAGGTGTTTACAGATGTGTGGGGAGGAAAAAGGGCAGGAATTTTAACAATTCTTGTTAATCCAATAAAAGAATGTGAAAGTGCATTCTTTAGATTTAAGCGCCATTTTGAGAGAATTATTGTTAGAGATTTCGAGGATTCCGATAATAAAAAAATCTAAAAACTTGCATATCAATGGGAGGAAATGCTATGAAAAATATTGTTTTGACGGGGTTTATGGCAAGCGGTAAAACAACTGTCGGAAAACTTGTCGCAAAAAAATTAAATATGATTTTTTATGACACTGATGCAATTATTGAAGAACAAGAAGAAAAGTCAATTTCAGATATTTTTCAAGAATTTGGAGAAGCGCATTTCAGAAATCTTGAAAATAAACTAGCTATAACATTAAAAAATGAAGAAAATGCTGTGATTGCAACAGGTGGTGGGTTTGTTATTGATCCAAAGAATATCGAATTAATGCGTCAAAACGGTGTTATTATTAATTTAAAAATCAGTCCGGAAATAATAGAAAAAAGAATGGAATTTTCAAAAAGCACAAGACCATTAATGCAGAACGAAACCATTGAAGAAGTAATTGACAGATTTAATAAGCGAAAGATTTATTATAATAATAACGATATTTCTATTAAATTAACTGAGGAAATAGGTATAGATGAATGTGCCGATTTAGTTATAGAGGCATACAACAAATTTATTGGAGAGAAAATATGAATGCTTTGTTTGGACCTGCCGGAAACGGTGACTTATTTTATAATAATGGACATAAGGCATCAGAGGAAATGCCTGAGTTTTTAAATAAATATGGCCTTGATGCATATGAATACCAATGCGGAAATGGTGTGAGAGTTGGTGAGGAAACTGCAAGAAAAATTGGTGAGGCAGCAAAAAAGAATAATATTGTTATGAGTCTTCATTCACCATATTATATTAACCTTGCCAATCCCGATGAAGAAAAAAGAAAAAACAGCATAAATTATATAATTCAAAGTATGTCTGTCATTAAGGCTATGGGTGGCAACAGAGTTGTTGTGCATAGCGGTGCATTGCAGAAAATGACAAGGGAAGAGGCGCTCTCGCACGCAGTCGATACTGTTAAAATGGCGATTTTGGAAGCTGATTCACTTGGATTTTCAGATATTCATATGTGCATTGAAACGATGGGGAAAATAAATCAATTAGGAACTCTTGATGAGGTTTTAGAGTTATGTTCGCTTGACGAGAGATTGTTGCCTACAATAGATTTTGGGCATTTAAATGCAAGAACTCTTGGCGGATTAAATTCATACGAAAGCTTTTTAGAGATTTTTGATAAAATTGAAAATAAATTAGGTAGCGACAGGTTAAAAATTTTCCACTCACACTTTAGTAAAATCGAATATACAAAGGGCGGTGAAAAGAAACATTTAACCTTTGATGATAAAGTTTTTGGTCCTGATTTTGATTATGTAGCAGAAATTATATATAAGAAAAATCTAACTCCAACGATTATCTGCGAATCAGCTGGAACTCAAATTGAAGATTCGCTCACAATGAAAAATATTTTGAAAAGTAAAACAGGTGCTTAAGCACCTGTTTTTATGTTATTATTTTGAATAATATGGTTCTGATTCACTTAAAATTGTTAAGTTTGTTGCTTTTTGGATAATAGTTATTTTTTCAAATTCTTTGCATGCTTTTGTACTGACTATCAATGTGTTTTCGTTCAAAAATGTTGTATCAACATCATTACCATCTACACATACAACACTATATGGTGTAAAGTTTTTGCCTGTTATTATTGTGCTTTTAGAATTCATCTCCACATTTTCAATTACTATATCTCTTATACCTAATTTCATATCGGTAGGTTGATATATTACAGATTCATTTTCGTCATATACATATTTTTTTCCATAGAGCATATCATATTGAATTCTATGAAGCTCATCAGAATAAATTTTTCCGCTA
>JAZNGS010000072.1:0-4679 GCA_045576555.1 Clostridia bacterium
TTTTGTTTCCTTTTCTTCGTGTCTTCTGCTTTCAGCAACATCTCTTGCAAGTTTTTCGTCCTTAACAACTCTGAAAGTATCACCGCCTGATGGTGTTTCTGAAAGACCAAGAATTTCAACAGGAGTTGATGGACCTGCAACCTTAATTCTTCTGCCCTTATCATTAACCATAGCACGAACATGGCCAACCGCTGTTCCTGCAATAACAATGTCCCCAACATTCAATGTTCCGTCCTGAACCAAAACTGTTGCAACAGGACCTCTGCCCTTATCAATCTTTGATTCAATAACAGTACCTTTTGCAGGTTTATTTGGATTAGCTTTTAGTTCTTTCATATCGGCAATAAGAAGTACCATTTCCAGCAAGTTGTCAATATTGATATGTTGTTTTGCAGAAATTTCAACACAAACTGTATCTCCGCCCCATTCTTCAGGAACAAGCTCGTGTTCAACAAGCATTTGTTTAACTCTGTCTGGATTTGCACCCTCTTTATCAATTTTATTAATAGCAACAACAATTGTAACTCCTGCAGCTTTTGCGTGGTTAATTGCCTCGATTGTCTGCGGCATAATACCGTCATCCGCTGCAACAACCAGTATTGCCACATCAGTCACTTGGGCACCTCTTGCACGCATTGTTGTAAATGCTTCATGTCCAGGTGTATCCAAGAATGTTATATCTCTGTCATTTAGTCTTACACTGTAAGCACCTATATGCTGTGTAATACCGCCTGCTTCTGTATCAGTTACAGATGTGTTTCTGATAGCATCAAGCAATGATGTTTTACCATGGTCAACATGTCCCATAACAACTACTACAGGAGGACGAGCTTTTAGGTCTTCAGGTTTATCCTCTTCTTCTTCAAACAAAATGTCTTCCTTTGTTATTATGACTTCCTGCTTAACTTCTATTCCATATTCATCAGCAATTAATGTAGCAGTATCAAAATCAATACTCTGTGTTATAGCCGCCATAACTCCAAGCATCATAAGTTTCTTCACGATTTCAGCAGCAGGTTTTCCAAGTTTTGATGCAAAATCTCCAACAGTAATTGTTTCAGGAATTTCCACAAGCTTTGGAGTTGTGTCTATCTTAACAGGTTTTGGAGCCTTTTTCTCCTCATTTTTACTCTTTTCCATAAAGGCAACATTCTTTTCGTTTCTTGCCTTTTTCTTTTGCTTGTTTCTTCCGCCCTGCATATTATGCATATCGTCAGAAACCATACTCTCAAGACGCTCTCTTGTTTCCATTTTGTCAATTTCAAGAGTTGATGTTCTTGTATCAACATATCTTACCTTCTGGTCCTCTAAAACCTTGATTGAATCTTCTTCATTACCCTCAAACTTAAGTTCAATCTTTTCGCCTTTATCTTTTGCCTGAGCAGGTCTTTTCACATCATTTTTTCTTGTCTTTGGCTTTTCTTTTTTTTCAGGAATTGCCGCTTTAGGTTCTTCTTTCTTAACTTCCTTCTTTTCTTCAGGCTTTGTTTCCTTTTTGACTGTCTTTTTAACAGTTTCTTTCTTTTGTTCAACCTTTTTCTCTTCTGGTTTTTCTTCTTCTTTGAATTCAGGCTTTTTAACTTCAGGTTTAACAATCACCTCATCACCCATATCAAAGGCTTGTGTATATATATCCAGAATAAGTCCAAGATGCTCCTCTTCAAGTAAAGATGCTCCGGATTTTAAGTTAATATCAAATTCAGCAAGCCTTGTTATAATTTCTTTGCTTGTTAATTTTAAATCTTTAGCAATTTCCTGCACTTTAACATTTGACATTGCCATATTTATTCACCATTCCTTCCTTATTGCATTTCGGAAATTTTTTTAAAATAGCATCTGCAAATCCCTTGTCACTGACTGATAAAACAGTTCTTTCTCCTGCAGCTCCGACAATATTACCCAATTCACTTTTAGATAAACAAATAATGTAATCCACGAAATAATGGGAGCAAATATCTGTTATTGCTTTTTTCCCTGTTGGTGATATGTCGTTTGCTATAATAATCAATTCCGATTTTTTCGTTCTTATCTGCTTTTCGCATTGCTCCGCACCCGAAATAATTTTTCCGGCTTTTTTTGCAAGACCAATCATACCTTTAATCTTATTTTCCAATTCTTTTCTCTAACTCCTCAAAAAATTCATCAGGCACCTTTTTCTTTAATATGTTTGAAAAAACTTTTCTCTTTTGTGAAAGCATTACACACTCACTGCTTTTACACAAATATATTCCGCGGCACTGCTCTTTTTGCTTATCATCAATAAAAAGATTATCGTCTTTTAAAACCACCCTGATAAGCTCTGATTTTTCCATCATATTTCGGCAACCGGCGCACATTCTAAAAGGTATATGTTTTGTTTTTGATTCCATATATTATTCTCCGGCACTATCTCCATCAGGCTTTCTTATATCAATTTTCCAGCCTGTCAGTCTTGCTGCAAGACGAACATTTTGTCCCTTGCTTCCGATAGCCAATGATTGTTGATATTCTGGTACAGTAACAACTGCTGATTTTTCCTGTTCGTTAATTTCAACAGATAAAACTCCGGAAGGACTTAGGCTTGCAGTAATAAGTTCAACAGGGTCTTCACTCCATTTAACAATATCAAGTTTTTCCCCTCTTAACTCATCACTAATCTGGTTAACTCTTATACCATTTCTACCGATACATGAACCTTGTGCATCAACATCAGGGTCAGTTGAATATACTGCAATTTTTGTTCTTGAACCTGCTTCTCTTGCAATACTCTTTATTTCAACAAGTCCATTTTCAATTTCAGGAACTTCTCTCATAAATAATCTTCTCACCAAATTTGGATGTGTTCTTGAAACAACAACCTGTGTACCCTTGTTTCCGCCTCTTACTTCGCTCACATAGCACACAAGACGCATATTAGGAGCATAGTGTTGCTTTGGAGGTTGTTCGCTCTTTGGAATTTCATCAACAGGCAACAACGCCTCAACAACTTCTGTTCCCTCGTCCTTCTTAATTTCAACTTCAACAAAAACTCTGTTTTCTTCATCAATTCTTCTTATTCTTCCTGTAACAATGTCATTTAAAATCTTTGTTGAGTTAGCATAAACCTGTTCTCTTTCAGCTTCTCTGATTTTTTGTGTTATAATCTGTTTTGCGTTCATAGCTTCAACTCTGCCGAAATCTCTTGGAGTAACTTCGATTTCAACTATATCGCCAATTTCATATTTAGCATTAATCTTTCTTGCTTCATCCAATGAAATGTAAAGGCTTTCATCATCAACTGATTCTGCAACCTCTTTTTGCGCAATAACTTTAAATTCGCCTGTCACTCTGTCAAGATTAACTCTGACATTTTGTGCAGCATTATAATGTTTCTTATAAGCGGTAATAACTGCAGTTTCGAGTGCATTTAATATGAACTCAACATCAATGTTTTTTTCTGCACACAAATCATTCAATGCCAAAATCAATTCCTGAGCCTGATTTACCTCTGCCTTTTTACCTCTTCTTTTCACTTTAGTATCACTCATTTTAAAAATCCTTCCTTTCTGATTTTACATTTCAAAATATAATTTTATATAAACTGCTTCGGATAAAGGAATTTTAATTTCCTTATCATCAACCAAAACGGTTGCAGTTTTATTCTCATAGCCTGATAATACAGCAACAAATTCTTTTTTATTATCAATCGCCTTATATAGCTTTACCGAAACCTTTTTGCCTATATAATGTAAAAACTCTCTTTCGGTTTTTAGCTTTCTCTCAACTCCGGGGGATGAAACCTCTAATATATAAGCCTCATCAATAGGGTCGATTTTGTCAAATTCCTTTTCAAAGGCACGCGAAAATTCTTCACATTCATTGAGTCCGACACCTGAAGGTTTATCAATATAAATCCTCAAATACTTGTCGTTTCCCTCTTTTTTATACTCGGCGTCAACAACAAAAATACCGAGTTTTCCAGCAACACCATCTGCCACTTCAATAGCTTTAGTCTCTATTGCGTTTGCCATTGTAACTCCTCTCTGCAAGCGATTACTTACATACAATATTAAAGAGTGGACTTTCGTCCACTCTTCTGTCCCTTTTATTAATCTTACTCATATTATAACACATAATTTTGTAAATATCAAGTGTTTTTCCAAAAAATTTATTATAATTATTCAATGTAAGAGTCCAAAAAATCATTTATGTCTTCATATTCATATATGTTGAACTTTTTAACCTGTGAATCAGTTAACACCCCTTGTCTGCCAAGTTTAACTGCCAGCACTTCACCATCAGGTGTTATTGTTTTTAAGCTTCTGTATGCAACATAAACCATTTCATTTCTCAAAAACTTTTCGTTTTCTTCAAGTTGCCTTGAAAACTTTGTTCCAAACAAACCAACATTATTTGCAGTAGTAAATGCAGTTTCAGGCTCGGCATCAGAATATCCAAGCGCACGAAGCACCAAGGTCACAAACTGTTCAGCGGTTACAGTATCGTCAGGCGAAAAAGTATCTGCACCTGTTCCCTTTGTTATTCCCTTTTCATAACAGTACATTATGTATGTATAATACCATTTATCTTCAGGAACATCAGAGAGTACATTTTCATATTTTGATGTTGTTGCAGTTATTTCTGCACCGAGCAAACGCACAAGCATTGTTGCACTTTCTGCTCTGGTGAGAGTTTTGTCAAGCTCATAGCCAATGTCAGTA
>JAZNGS010000073.1:0-3186 GCA_045576555.1 Clostridia bacterium
CAAGCTATATGGAATTGTATATAATCCGATTGCAATTTTGATGGTGCTGATTTTTTCAAAGAGATTAGGAATCAACGCACTTGTAATTGCATATTTTTTGGGGAATATCGTGCAAACACTCTTATTGAAAACTTTGTGCAAGGACACTTTCTCATTCAAACCCTCAATCAATTTCAACGATTCAAATATCAAGCACCTAATCTGTCTTACACTTCCATTGTTATTGAGTAACATTTTTATTCAATTAAATGGTATTGTGGATAAGGCAATTTGTTCAGTTCTCGGTGAGGGTATTGCATCAAACTATTCATATGCATACACATTAGAACAGTTTATCACAGCAACAATAACTGCCACTTTAAGCCTCATACTCTTATCAAAATATGCAACCTATGTTGCAAAAGGCGATACTAAAATGGTAATAAAAACTTTTGGGGAGTCTTTGAGTGGATTATTAATTCTTCTTGTGCCTATAACAGTTGTTGCGTGTGTTATGTCGCCTGAAATCACTAAAATTGTGTATATGCGAGGTCAGTTTGATGAATTGGCAGCATATCACACATCTAAGGCATTAATCGGATTTTCGATTGGCTTTGGTTTGATTGCCATAAGAGAAATGTATATAAGACTCCATTTTTCATATCAGGATACAAAAACACCTATGATTGCAAACATCTCTGCAGTTTTTGTAAATGCAATATTAAGCATTATTCTTGCAAAATATATCGGAGTTATGGGGGTTTCTTTGGCAACAAGTCTTTCGGTAATTCTAACAATTTATTTATTGAACAGGTCAATTAAAAAATACATTCCGGACTTCAAATTCTCTTCAATGAATAAATTACTTTTAAAACTTACTTTAGCTTGCATCGTGACAATTATTTTCACTATGTTTATAAAAAACATTGTGAATACAAATATAATTTTAGAGTTTGTTATCTGTGCAGTTGGTGCATTTTTGGTATATTTCCTAACTCTCATATTCACAAAATGCAGAGAACTAACAGAGTTTTTATCACAAACCAAAGCACAAATAATTAACAAATTAAAGAAAATAGATTAAATATTGATTACAACATTTGACTTTTTGAATATTATTTGATATAGTATAGTCGGTTACATATGTAGCCGACTATATATTGTTTTACGAAAGGATGATGGTTGTGGATTCTATCCCTCCCCGAAGTATACTTACAGTTATTGTTATTTTGTCTATTCTGCTCTTGCGTTTTGCAAAGGCATCTGTTGACCAGGTGAGCGAAGCAAGACTTTCAAGATTAGCAGAAGACGGAAACAAAAAAGCAAAAAAGGCACTAAAATTTATCGACAAATCTGCTATCACAATAGTAAGACTTCAAATTGTGATTGTGTTCTTGGAGCTATTGGCTTCAGGAATGGGAATGTCGATAATACACACACTTGTAGCACATTATGAATTGGGACAACACTTTGTGTTATTATCTCTTGGCGGTCTTTTGATTTTAGCATTTATTATTCAGCTGTTCGGAATAGTAATTCCTAAAAAGTTGACTGCTCAAAATGCAGAAAAAACCTTGTTCCCTTTGATGTGGCTCGTAAATCTGGCTTATTATATTGCAAGTCCATTTGAGAAAATACTCTTGTTTTTGGCATCAATTATCCTAAAGCCTTTTGGTATCGACTCAAACACGGAAGACGAAGAAGAAGTTACCGAAGAAGAAATCAGATTTATGGTTGATATGGGAAGTGAGTCAGGTGCAATTGAACCTGATGAAAAGGAAATGATTCATAACATTTTCGAGCTTAATGACACACCTGTTAAAGACATTATGACTCATAGAACAGAGGCAGTTTTCCTTTGGAAAGAGGAAAGCGTTTCCCAATGGGAAAATACTATAGCCGAAACAAATCATTCTGTTTACCCTGTCTGCGGTGATTCGGTTGATGACATTTTGGGAATTGTTAAAACTGCAAGTTTTTATAAGTTGCTACGAAAGACAGATAATGATGAAGATGTTGATTTATCAACACTAATAAAAGACCCTTATCTTGTTCCCGAATCAATCAAGGCAGACGACTTATTCCGTCAAATGCAGATTTCCAAAAAGCATTTTGCCATTGTTTTGGACGAATATGGCGGTTTGGCAGGTATTATAACAATGTCTGATTTGTTGGAGGAAATTGTTGGCGACCTTGGTAATGATGCGGAATCTGTTGAGGAAGAAGACATCATAAAAATTGATGAAAACACATGGAAAATTCTTGGTTCAACTGACATTGACTATGTTTCAGAAACTTTGGATATTGAACTTCCTATTGAAGAATATAACACATTCTCAGGAATGATTGTGGGTGAATTGGGAGCTATTCCTGATGACGGAACTACTACCGAATTGGAAGCCTATGGCTTGCAGATTAAGGTAACAAAGATTTCCGACCACAAAATTGATGAAACTATTGTTTGCAAAGTAAATCCAATAATAGAAACTGAAGAATAATTAAAAATGCTGATTTGGTTTAATCCAAATCAGCATTTTTTAGTTTTTCTAAATATTCAATATCTTTTTTTGATAGCTCTGCTTTTTCCAACAAATCAGGTCTTTTTAAGTATGTGTTTTTAAGACTTTGTTCCCTTTTCCACTCATCAATTTTTGCGTGATGCCCTGAAATCAAAACATCAGGAATTTTTACACCCATAAATTCTTCGGGCCTTGTGTATTGCGGATATTCCAAAAGTCCTGAATAATGGCTTTCATTTTCATAAGAACTCTCCGATGCCAGAACACCCGGAATCATTCTTGAAATTGAATCAATCACAGTCATTGCAGGAATTTCACCACCTGTTAACACAAAATCACCAATTGAAATTTCCATATCCACTATCATATCAAGAACTCTCTGGTCAATTCCCTCATAGTGACCGCAAAGGATAACGATATGCTTGTGCTTTGACAAATCAACCGCCATCTTTTGATTAAAAACTTTCCCTTGAGGCGACATATATATTGTCAGTGGCTTATAATCAAGGTCCTTGACAATTGACTGATATGCGTCATATACAGGTTGCGGCATCATCAACATACCGCCTCCGCCACTATATGGATAATCGTCAACTTTTTTGTGCTTGTTTTGGGTATAATCTCTGATATCAATAAAATTAAGTTCAATTAGTCCCTTTTCGACTGCTCTGTTTATTATACTATCACC
>JAZNGS010000074.1:0-6050 GCA_045576555.1 Clostridia bacterium
AAAATTAATCCCCCCCTTATATACTTTCTTTAACCATTCTTCTTATGGTCTTTTCGCTATAACCATACTTCTTGGCAAGCTGTTTGATATTCTTTCCGTCATATTCAATAGGCACTTGATTCTTGACATAATCTGGATTAAACAGCCTTGTAGGAAAGCTTATCTGCATACCCTTATACATCTGATACATCTGCAAAGCAACATCTACACCAAATACTTCCGAAATATCATTATAGACTGCATTAAAGACATTTTTAGAACTGTCATCTCCCACATTTATCACCTCTGGGAAATATTTTATCAAATCAGATTTCATAAGTAAAACCCCTTTGTCCTTGTAAATGTCCATATTTTACAAATGTTCATAAATGATGATATTTCGCTCTGTGCCTGAAATAAAAAGCATTTTCTTATAGGGACAAATCTCTTGAATGTACTCAGGAGTGTCAAAATTTTTATTAAAATTCACAATATCAAGCTTTTCGCCCTTATCACACACAACCACAAATCCGCCCATATCAACATCAATATTTCTGTCTGCACCATAGAAGTTGTCTAAAATTTCTACATCTGCACATACAGCATTTTGAATATTCATAGGAAGATGGGATATTTTACTCAAATCCTTTTTAGTACCCACTTTAATCATCTGCGCATCACTCCTTTACCTTTAACGCATCTAACGAAAATTGTAGTAAATTCCATTTTCTCACTTTAGGGCATAACGGATGATAGAATTTTCTATCATCCGCATCCGCTATGCAAAACACCTTCTCTGCATATTCTGACAGTTCCTCTAATACTGCAGATTGACATTTTTGCACTCTTTTATCATTCTGCTTGCCAGTTCCCACAGCAAAAACAATTATTTCTGCACTACTTGCTGCTTTCTTGATAGCTTTTAGATTTTCCTCGTCAATAACATCATCAATAACAGATTTTCCGTTACCGATTGTTGCAAACAGATTTACAATATCCACACTGCCATAATCAAGTTGGATTAAATTCTCAATACAATGTGTTGTAGTTCTGTCAAACACAATTCCGTTTGCCTGACCTGACGAAAGCATAATAACACAAGCCTTTTTCTTGTCCTTATCCCATTCAACCGACAGGACATATCTTTTCTTTTTGTCATCGCTATACTGCAGAGATGACCTTAACACAACCTTTTCTGTAATCATAAAAAACCTCCATAAATAAATTAAGACCTGAATGGCGAACAACTACCATTCAGGTCTTTCATAATGAGAATATATAATTGATTATATAATAAATTCGCTGACGTCGTCAATGACGGCGAAATAGATACAAATAAGTGTTAATTGATATAAAAAATATTACTTATAGTAAAAACAGCAGATATGCAAAAACCGCTTGGAACTTACATTCCAAGCTGTGTCTTATTGGCAGGGGTAGAAGGACTCGAACCCTCAAGAACGGTTTTGGAGACCGGCATGTTACCATTACATCATACCCCTATGACACCAAAATATTCTAACACAAAAAAAATAAAAAGTCAATAGTTTTAATCTAAAATTTTAAAATACTAAAAAGAAGCCTCCTTAAAAGAGGCTTCTTTGATTAATGATGATGGTGATGATGGTGATGACCACCTGATTGATGAGTTTCAATGTGACAATGTTTCTTTTCGCAATGCTCCCCATCTTTTTCAAATTCAAGAGTTGCATGATTAATTCCATGCTCTAAAAGCTCTTCTCTGATTTTCTCCTTTAACTCTCTTTGACATTCGTTTGAAACAATATGCATTGTCGCAAAATTATTATGTCCGTCAAGGCTCCAGATATGGATATGGTGAACATCTATAACACCCTCTACCCCTAAAATATGCTCTTTTATTTCATCAATGCATACATTTTTAGGTACTTTTTCCAAAAACAAATCCAAAACTTCTTTTAAGTTCTTGAACGCATTAATAAAAATAAATATAGCAACACCAATAGACATCAAGGAGTCAATTATCCAAAAATCAGTAAATCTCATCACAACTGCACCAACAAGCACAACTGCCCAGCCAAGGACATCTTCTATCATATGCAAATTAACCGCTTTTTGATTTAGAGAATCGCCCTCTTTTGTGACATACGCAGCGATAAAATTCACTATAACACCAAAAATGGCAAATATAATCATTCCGCTGTAGTTTATCGGCACAGGGTTAATAATTCTCAAGACCGCATTATATATAACCATAACCGAGCCGAATAACAGAATAAGTGTTGTTATAACACTACCGATAACTGAATATCTTGCATATCCGTATGTGAAAATATCATCTGGCTGTTTTTTGCTCTTTTTTTCAAGTAAATAGGATATTCCTATGCTCAAAGCATCGCCCATATCATGAACCGAGTCAGAAATAATAGCAACACTGTTCGTAAAAATTCCGCCGATGAATTCAAAAATCGAAAATAATAGGTTTAATATGAATGCAATTAAAATATTTTTTTCTGTTTTCATATTATTAAAAACTCCTCTATAATATAATCACATAAATATTATATCAGTTATCCCTTTATTGTCAACAGTTTTAGTATATTTCGTATGTTTCGGCAACAACATCATCGGAGAGATTGTGTCCATATTTAAATTTGTACTTATTGATTTCTGCACCAAGCAGTCTGGGTACAGGTATATCGGTCTGTCTTAATCCTGAAGTCTCAAAAATTCTCTTTCCGTCAGTATTCAAGAATATGAGTCGCACATTAAAATTAAATTTGTTTTCTGCTCTTTGTATCAGCTTTGCATCAGAAACAAATTCATATATTTCTTTTATTTCTTCAGGTTTTTTAAAGCTTACTTTCTCCTCCTGGCGATAATCAAATTCAAGCTCAATACAGGAAATCTCTTCAGGCTTATATATCGCGTCAAACAATCCCCATTCGGTTAAGAGCGCAGTAGTTCTTGTATAACTTTCAGGGATACCGAAATTGTCATATGTCGTTCTTTCTTTTGACGCATCGACAAACACATTCCCTTCTTCATCTATCAAGTCCCTCTGATATGAAATTTGTACCTGTGTGAGTGAATTTCTGTATGAAACAATATCCTCATAGCTTGCTTCGCTGACATCTTTCTTCAACGCATCTAATAAAAGCTTTGCCTTTTCACTGTCACCGACTAAAATTTCAAAGGTTTTTGAGTCATTTTTCAGTCTGTCATCGGAAATAGTGATTTCTGTAACAGGGTATTCTTTAACCAGCCAACCGTGATTGATTTTTAGTTTTTGCTCTGTTCTATAAATTGGCTCAAGATATTCCTTGTCATCAATTAATGATGCATAGTAAATTCTTTTTAATGTTCTGCCATTTTTCAGATTATAAACTATGTAAACCTTTTCAAAGCCGCTTTCTCTGTCCTCAATCCTTTGTTTGTGGAAATTGGTTATATTCTCAAAATCCTTTTCATCATAATATCTGTAATCCTCAATTGCCATATCATAATAATATCTTTTACCCTCAATTGTGTAATAATGATATCTGTTTTCAAAATTATCAATATCAACCATATCAATGCTTTCAATGTCAGAAATATCAGGAACTCTTCTTTCAAAGCCTGTCAAATCGAAGGTGATTGTTCCCCAGACTGCACCGACAAACAAAACATAAATCAAAACAGGTTTCCATATACCTTTTATTATAAATGCTTTCTTTGCAAGCATATAAGAAACAACTGCACCCAAAATACCAAACGGAAGCATCAAAAAGATACTATCTTCAAAGAAAACACCGAGATAAAAATATCCGATTAGCCCTGAAAATACCGAAACCGCTGCAATAAACACAGGTTTCAAGAAACTAAATGATATAATATCACCGTTTGTTTCAAGTTTTCTGTTCTTATACAAAAACCACGACACTATAAGTCCGATAATTCCAACAATAAACCAGCCAATCATAAATGGATTAACTTTAAGAATTGACATATTGTTAAGCGAATAATATTCAACATCCCATATGCCGAATACATTTGAGCTTAAAAAGCCCTTTAAAACTCCTTCTGCGTAAAAAGGAAAAGCGAAAAACAAAATGGCAAATGCAATAGCCGCAATAGTATTACCTGTTATCATACTTCCCAAAGTGCCTGCAGACATAGCAATTGTTATACATATTATCAGCATAATAAAATAATCTGTCAAATTTCCAATTCCAATAGGCATTTCCATAACACAATAGAAAAATCCTATTGCATAAGAAATAATTGCAGGAACTAAAATCAAAGTATATACTGTCCCAAGATTTGTTAAAAAATGTGCTTTTCTTTTAATCGGCAGAGCGTGCAAGCAGGTAACCGAGCCTGAATTGTTGAGATAGGAAAAAAGTATCGCAGGTAAAATTCCAGCCACGCCGATTAAAACGGCATTCATCACCGCAAACCCCTCAGTTGTGTCCTCATCAAATAAAAACAATAATGCTATAGTTAAAAATGCTAACAAAACTCCTGCACCAATCCACCAAAATCTTTTGAGATTTGATTTAAACAATGGCAAATTAAAGTAAGATGTTTTCAAACTCATAACCCATACCTCCCAACTCATAGATAAATACCTCTTCCAAAGTAAGCGGAAGAATATCCAAAATCAAAGGCTTGTAACCTGCCACTAATTCCTTGATTTCTTCTGCATTCCCCTTGACAATCATTGTTGTCACACTTCCAAATTCCGAAGAATGCAGGATTTGGAGTTTATCCAAAAGCTCCTGTGGCATTTCGCCTTTGAATGCAGTTTGCATTTTGTGGATATTTCCTTTCATATCATCAAGAGATTTTTGCAAAACCACTTTTCCGTTAAACATTATACCTACATGGTCGCACACATCTTCCAATTCTCTTAAATTATGACTTGAGATAAGAACTGTTGTCCCATTTTCTGCAACATCAGACAATATAAGACTCCACACATTTCTTCTCATAACAGGGTCAAGACCGTCAACAGGCTCGTCTAAAATCATAACATCAGGCTTTGTGCATATACCAAGCCAGAACGCAACCTGCTTTTGCATACCTTTAGAAAGCCTGCGAACCTTTCTTTTTTCGTCAATTTTAAAGACTTCTTTCATACTCTCATATCTTTCCCAACTCCAATCGGGATAGATTTTTGAATACATTTTTGCAGTATCCTTGATTGAATATGTTGAAAAGAAAAATAACTCATCACTTATGTAAATAACTTTATCCTTAATTTTTACATTCTCATAAACAAATTCATCATTTATTTTAATTTCACCGCAATCAGGTGTATAAATTCCGCATAAATTTTTGATTATGGTAGTTTTACCTGCACCATTCGGGCCGACAAGACCATAAACCGAACCTTTTTTGACCTCAAGACTCATATCGTCCAAAGCCCTGAATCCATCAAAGGTTTTTGTCACATTTGAAACCTTAATCATTTTTTGCACTTCCTTTCTGATATATTTCATCAACAGTTTTCAAAAGTTCATCCTTTTCGTAACCTAAAAAATTCAATTCTCCCACACATTCTTCAAGCTGTTTCAAAAGCACACTCATTCTTTGCTCACTCTTTTTTGTTATTCCGACAAAATAACCTTTGGCTGGCTTTGAGTAGATATACCCCTCCACCTCAAGAGTCTTATATGCCTTTTGTATTGTGTTGGGATTTATTGCAAGACTTGCCGCCATATCCCTCACAGACGGAATTTTTTCATTTTCCTCTAAATATCCGCCAATTATCAAATCTCTCATCTTTTCGCAAATCTGCTCATAGATAGGCCTTGAATCTTTAGGGTTAAGATTAATCATATCACCGCCTCCTTTCGTACTAACTGTATTAATACATATAATACAGTTAAATTTCCCATTTGTCAATAGTTTTTCCAAAAAATTATTGAACATTATATAAAAAAATGATAAAATCATAAAAAAGGGGTGATAGATATGAAGAAATTAACTGCTTTGATAATTGTATTATTAGTTATCATATTTACTTATCAACTGCTAGACGAAAAAGAATTAATTATAAAAAGCAGCCTCATTTCACCTGATGGAGCGACTATGGAAGAAAGAATTAT
>JAZNGS010000075.1:0-2007 GCA_045576555.1 Clostridia bacterium
CTAAATATTATCAGGATATAATCATTCCAAAAATGAATATTGTCCGCGAAATTGCAGATACATTGGAAACAGTTGTGGCAAAGGATTTCTGGCCTTTCCCAACATATGAAGATTTGTTATACAGAGTATAAAATGAAAACCGCTGAAATCAGCGGTTTTTTTATTTTTTCCAAGTTTGCGGGGAAATCAAAATCAAAAACGGGAATATTTCCAATCTACCAATCAGCATATCAAGAGTTAATATGATTTTGGATAATGGCGAATAAATCGAAAAATTCCTAACAGGCCCAACTTCAGCGAGTCCCGGACCAATATTGTTTATGGTTGCTGCAACTGCAGTGAAATTAGTTGCAAAACTAAAGTTATTAATTGATATAATTAATACAGACGCAAAGAATATTATAACATAAGCGGCCATATAAACATTTATTGCCCTGACCACCTCATGTTCAACAGGTTTTCCATTAAATTTCACTTTGTGAGTGCTTTTAGGGCGGGCTGCCATTTTAATTTCCTTAAATATGCCTTTTATAAGTATAACAATTCTTGAAACCTTAATTCCTCCACCCGTGCTTCCTGCACAAGCTCCAATAAACATCAACAAAATCAAAATTACCTTTGAGAATTCAGGCCATGTATCAAAATTAAAGGTCGAATATCCGGTTGTTGTTATAATTGAGCTAACCTGAAACGCAGTATGCTTAATATTATCAAAAAGTGTGGGATATATTTTCAAGCAATTTATTGAAACAAGAATAATTGCTGTCAAAATGACCACAAAATATGTTCTAACCTCTTCCATCTTAAAGGCTGATTTTATATCCTTTCTTAATATGAGGTAATAAAAAGTAAAATCTACACCAAATAATACCATAAAAATTGTTATAATAATCTGTTGTATGGATGTGTAATCCGCCAACCCTGAATTTCTGACTCCGAAGCCACCTGTTCCTGCAGTACCAAATGTGAGTGTAATGGAATCGAATAAATCCATTCCACTAAAAAGCAGGATAAAAATTTGAGTTAATGTCATAGCAAGATAAATGCCATACAATATTTTAGCAGTTGTCCTGACTTTCGGCACTAACTTTGAAACTGATGGCCCTGGGCTTTCTGCTTTAATCATATACACATTACTTCCACCCGATAATGGCAAAAATGCAATAAGAAAAACCAAAACACCCATTCCGCCAATCCAATGCGTAAAGCTTCTCCACATTAGCATTGATTTAGAAAGAGCTTCAACATCTGTCAGAATTGAAGCACCTGTTGTGGTAAAGCCTGACGCAGTTTCAAATATTGCATCAACTACAGATGGAATACTTCCCGAAATAATATAAGGCAATGCTCCGAAAATACTTATCAATATCCAGCTCATAGCTGCGATTATAAATCCCTCTCGAGCATACATATTCTTGGTTTTTGGTTTAATGCTAACCAATAAGCAACCAAAGAATATGCAAATGGCAATAGATATTAAAAATGTATATATATGATTTTCACGATAGATAAATGCACATACCAAAGGTAAAATCATACATACACCCTCACAGTTTAAAACCCAGCCGAGTGTATTTAAAATAACACGAAAATTCATATCAATACCTAACCCTTTTATCTCAAAATATCACTAATGTCCTTAAAGCCCTTTGTTGTTGTAATAACAATAACTGTATCCCCTGCTTTAATCATATCTTTACCCCTTGGAGTTATGACGGCTCCATTTCTATGAATACTTGCAATTATTATATCTTTTTTCAGTGATAGATTTTCAATTGAAATATTGGCAACAGGAGAATTGTCTGCAATTCTAAACTCTAAAGCCTCTGCTTTACCATCAAGAATTCTATGCATTGTTTCTATATTGCTTCCTATAGAATTCTTTTTAGCACGAACAAATCTGACAATATATTCAGCGGTTATATTTTTCGGATATATAGTTGAGTCAAGATTTAGTTCCGAAATAACCTCATCGTATGCAATTCTGTTAATTTTGGTAACAATTTT
>JAZNGS010000076.1:0-2059 GCA_045576555.1 Clostridia bacterium
TGATAAACATTTCCGTATTTCATACTGTTCATATAATCATCAAGCTCATCCCAATATGCCTTTTTATAATATGCAATACTTCTGTACATCATATCTCTTGTGAAAACATCACAACCAATAATATTAAGGTCATTAACAGCAAATTTATAGGTTTCATCGCCAATGTATAGTTCAATGCTTTCAAAAACAGAATCCTTGCCTCCTGAGCAGAATACTTTACCTGAAATTTTTTCTTCTACAGTGTGGTCTTCATCATGCTTTGTAGGGTCAAATGCTACGGTTGAGCGCCAAGAAAATTTGAACTCTTCTTTTGGGAAGTCAATATGATTTACACCTGTACAGTCAAACCATATTTCACCACCTGCACCTCTGAATCTCAACACAGGCGAAGTAGTTCTTCCAAATCCGCCCTCGCTTGTTACACTTAAAATCATAAGGCTGACATTTCTTCCAAGCTCCTTATACCACTCAGGAGCTTTATCTTCATCAATCGTCAACATTGTCTGTGCAAGTGCATTTACTTTAAATGTATTTTCCTTTATACCAAGTTCTTTTCTCTTTTTATATGCTTCGTTCCTATCCATCCATTCTTCGTCCTCATCATAGGTAATCATATAGCATATATTTCTGTTCTTTTCCCACTCATAGTCGTCAAGAAGGAATTTGTAGTCATAATTATAGCAAACTGTATTTCCAAAATAAACATTTCTATTTTCATTAACAGAAGCCAACGCATCATTGAATTCATATCTTAATACTACAGCCTTAACCTCATCATTTTCAGGAACTCCGTAAAATTCAAGTAGCCACGGTGCATTCTCATTATATCCGCTAATATTCTTTAATTGATTGTCTTCATAGACTCTGCTCTGATTAAAGTATATTTGACACATACCATACTCTAACACAGATTCATATTTTGTATAATATGATTTTTTACCCTTGCTTCCCGATAAATCAAGAATAAAGTATGAAACCTCCTGGCCTTTTTCATAAACCATAATATGAGTCAGCAAACAGTCAATTTTTTCACCCTTATTTGCAAGTGCCTTGTAAATTGAATGGTTGGCACTATCATCAACATTCACTTTAAAGGAAAATGTTTCAACCACCTTTAACGGTTGTGAATCAAGAGTCTTATTTTTAATATCTAATTTATCAAGAACAACCTCGGTTTCAACAACATCATATCCATATGTATCAAAATCAAGCAAATAATCAATAATTTCATCAGGATTTTTAACTTTTAAATAGATGTACTCCTGTTCTTTGTTATTGAACTGACCTAATGACAATTTTACATATTCATCATACAATTTCAATTCAAAGTCACTGTGCACAGCACCCTTGACCTTTATTTTAGCATATCTGGTGATTGTGTTCTTATTTTTGTTAACTTTATTATTATACTCCGATTCGTCAATAACTGTACAGCAGGAAGATGCCATACTATATACATTTGCCCATTTCTTCAAAAGAAGTTCTTTGGTTGATTTTTCCTTTAAATTTTTACCAGGATTAAATTGAACATTTTCTGTTGCAACATACATTGATACATCATATCTTATATTGTCGGGGTCTTCGTCCTCAGGACATTTTTCAGTAAATGCTTTTTCGATATGTGCAGGAATTAATTTTAATAGTTCTTCCTGTGACACTTCCTTTTGAACTTCTTCTTTTTCAGGCTCTTCTTCCTCTTTTTCGACTTCTTTTATGTTGTTGTCAGGGCTGAAAAATTCAGCAGGTAATATGCCTGTTTCTTCATAGGTTGACATATCAATTTCCCCTGTTTGCCAACGAACATTATCCTCATATGTTTCGTAGTATATATCAGAAACCTTTAAATCATCAGTCACATTAATTTTCAAATCACATTCCTGAGCTTCAACATTTGTTTTATATGATGCAACTTTATTAACATTGTCTATGTATAAAAAATATTTTGGAGTTAATGAAACTTCATTATTTGAAGGTGTTGTGTCATTTAAAAAATAATAGTCAGCACCATTAATTGTTTCTTCCCAGGTAAATGGTAGGATTGTTTCCTTATCTTCACCCA
>JAZNGS010000077.1:0-3936 GCA_045576555.1 Clostridia bacterium
GCAAAAGAGGTTGAAGACTATATCTGCCGACTTGCTCAACTTGCAAGAGCTGCAGGTATTCACTTGATTATCGCAACACAAAGACCATCGGTTGATGTTATCACAGGTCTTATAAAGGCTAATGTTCCGTCAAGAATTGCTTTTGCAGTTTCGTCACAGGTTGACAGTCGTACAATTTTAGATAAGGGCGGAGCTGAAAAACTTTTGGGTAAAGGTGATATGCTCTATCATCCGACAGGATTAAGTAATGCATTGAGAGTTCAAGGTGCATTTGTTTCCGACTCCGAGGTTGAGAAG
This sequence comes from Clostridia bacterium, assembly GCA_045576555.1. GTDB lineage: Bacteria > Bacillota > Clostridia > UBA1381 > UBA1381 > RGIG1988. Next base: position 298 of record JAZNGS010000077.1, read on the forward strand.
CTGGTTAGCTTTATAAAAGAGCACAGCGAAGTTACTCATTATGCAGAGGATATCGCAGAACATCTTGACAGAATGGCATCAGGAGATATAAGCTCCGAGGAAAATGCTGATGATGACGATGCAGATGCATTATTGCCACAGGCTATTGATTTGGCTGTCGAATTGGGACAAATCTCAACTGCTATGATTCAAAGGCGCTTAAAGGTTGGATATGCGAGAGCAGGCAGAATTATTGACCAGATGGAAATGCGCGGAATTATCAGCGGTGCTAATGGTTCAAAGCCTCGTGAGGTTTATATGAATCGTATAAACATGACAGAATACGAATAATTGAGGATAAAAAAGTGATAAAAGATTATTTACCTGTTTCCAGGGAAGATATGCAAAAGCGAGGCTGGGACGAGCTTGATTTTCTTTACATTTCGGGAGATGCTTATGTTGACCATCCGAGTTTTGGTCATGCTATTATAACAAGAGTTCTTGAAAAGCATGGCTATAAGGTTGGGATAGTTGCGCTTCCTGACTGGCGAAGTGTTGATGATTTCAAAAAGCTTGGCAGACCTAAATTGGGTGTGCTTGTTTCGGCAGGCAATATTGACAGTATGGTAAACCACTATACTGCAAGCAAGAAAAAAAGAAGTGACGATGCATATGCACCAGGGAATAAGGCAGGCCAGCGACCTGACAGAGCAACGATAGTTTATTGCAACAGAATAAGAGAGGCTTTCGGGAAAATTCCTGTCTTAATCGGCGGAGTTGAGGCAAGTCTTCGAAGATTTGCTCATTATGACTACTGGGACAATAAAATAAGGCGCTCAATTCTCCTTGACTCTAAAGCAGATATTTTGATGTATGGTATGGGCGAAAGACAGGTTGTTGAGATTGCAGACTGTCTTGCAAGCGGTATGGATGTTAAGGATATAACCTATATCCCCGGTACTTGCTATTTGTCTGATACAAACGAGATAGAAAACAGTGTTGAAATTCCGTCATATGAGGAATGTGTTGAATCTAAAAAAGCATATGCAGAGTCTTGCAGAGTTCAATATTATGAACAAAATCCGTACACCGGCAAGGTGATTATCCAAAAACATGGCGACAAATATCTTGTTCAGAATATTCCGCAAGAGCATTTATCAACCAAAGAATTAGACAGTGTTTATGCGCTCAATTATATGAAAAATTATCACCCTATGTATGAGGAAATGGGCGGAATTGAGGCAATAAAAGAGGTAAAATTCAGTCTGGCAAGCTCAAGAGGATGTTTTGGAAACTGCAATTTTTGTGCATTGGCTTTTCATCAGGGAAGAATTGTGACAGCAAGGAGTCAGCAATCTATTATAAACGAAGCAAAGCAAATGGTATGGGACCCTGATTTTAAAGGGTATATTCACGATGTAGGCGGACCTACTGCAAATTTCAGAGCTCCAGCCTGTAAAAAGCAATTAACTCATGGTGCCTGCAAGGACAAACAATGTCTTTTCCCGACACCTTGTAAGAATATGACGGTTGACCATTCGGAATATCTTTCTTTGTTGAGAAAATTAAGAGAGATTGACGGAGTTAAAAAGGTGTTCATCCGTTCGGGAATACGATTTGATTATCTAATCAATGACAAAAATGATGAGTTTTTCTATGAATTATGCGAGCATCATGTCAGCGGTCAGCTAAAGGTTGCCCCTGAACACATTTCTGATAATGTGCTAAAATATATGGGCAAACCCCAAAACAGTGTTTACAATAAATTCTCGGAAAAATTCTATAAGATAAATGAAAAACTGGGGAAGAAACAATATCTTGTGCCTTACCTTATGTCAAGCCACCCTGGGAGTACATTAAATGATGCGATTAAATTGGCATTATATCTTAAAAATAATGGAATTAATCCGCAACAGGTGCAGGACTTTTATCCAACACCGGGCACAATTTCAACCTGTATGTTCTATACAGGGCTTGACCCTTTCACAATGGAAAAGGTTTATGTTCCCAAAACACCAAAGGAAAAAGCAATGCAAAGAGCATTGTTGCAATACAGAAACCCTGATAATTACAAGCTTGTTTATGATGCTTTGGTTTTAGCAGGAAGAACGGACTTAATCGGATATTCAAAAGGATGTCTTATAAGGCCGCAAAAAGAAGTTTGGAGGAAAGAGAAAAATGGCAAAGATTTTAGACGGAAAGATGGTATCTCAAAGAATAAAGGACGAGTTAGCAAAGGAGGTAGCCGAGCTAAAGGAAAAAGGAATTAATCCTGGTTTGGCTGTTATTATAGTAGGTGACGACCCTGCGAGCAGAGTGTATGTTAACAACAAGAAAAAGGCTTGTGAACAGATTGGTGTTTATTCGGAGGAATATGCGCTGCCTGCTGAAACAACACAAGATGAACTTTTAGAATTGATTGATAAATTAAATCATGATAAAAAGATTAACGGAATTTTGGTGCAATTACCTGTTCCAAAGCATATCAATGAGGAAACAATTATCAATGCTATTGACCCTAAAAAAGATGTTGACGCATTCCACCCTGTGAATGTCGGAAAGATTATGGTCGGAAACTTTGATTTTGTTCCTTGCACTCCTGCAGGAGTTATGGAATTAATCAAGGAATCAGGCATTGATGTAGAGGGAAAAGAATGTGTTGTTGTGGGAAGAAGCAATATTGTCGGAAAACCGCAGGCAATGCTCTTGTTGCACAAAAACGGAACAGTTACAATTTGCCATTCAAGAACTAAAAATCTTAAAGAAAAGACATTGGAGGCTGATATTTTGGTTGCCGCAGTCGGTATTCCTGAATTCATAAAAGGTGATATGATAAAACCAGGTGCGGTGGTTATTGATGTTGGAATTAACAGAGTTGCTGACAAAAAACTGGTCGGTGATGTTCATTTTGAAAGTGCCGAAAAGGTTGCATCTGCTATCACTCCCGTTCCCGGCGGCGTTGGTCCTATGACTATTGCAATGCTTATGAAAAATACTGTTAAGGCTGCGCTTATTCAGCAATAATTTAAGGGGAAATCTTGAAATGGAAAAAGGTGGAATTCATAAAGGGCATCGCAGAAGAATGAGGGAAAAGTTCAAGAAACAACCGATATCTATGCCTGACCACGAGCTTTTGGAAATACTTTTATATCATTCTATTCCAAGAATTAATACGAATGACAAGGCGCATAAATTGATTAATATTTCGGGGAATAGTCTGGGCGGAGTCCTAAATCTTGATGAAGCTCAAATCAAAAGCATTGAGGGAATTGGTGCGACAACTGCAGATTTTATAATGCTCTTGAGAGAATTTTATAATCGAATTGAAAGAGAAAAACTGACCTCAAAAAAGGTAAAAAAGCTGACCACTCAAAACATTAAAAACTATTTGATTAGCGAATTTCTGGGATTGAAAAAAGAACAGTTTATGATGATTTGTACAGATATGGATTGTAATATGATAAGCAAACATATTCTTTCTGTTGGGTCGGAATCATCTTCGGTGGTTTCTGTAAAAGAAATTGTGAGAAACGCAATCACCGACAAAGCAAGCTTTGTTTTTATTGCACACAATCATCCGAACGGACTGTTAATTCCGTCAGAAAATGATATAGAGGTTACAAAAACTGTCTGTGAGGCTCTTGCCTTGGTGGAAGTTCC
>JAZNGS010000078.1:0-1584 GCA_045576555.1 Clostridia bacterium
GAATGATTAAAATGAAAAAATTACTTTCAGTTTTACTTGCAGGCACAATGCTTTTTTCAATGGCAGCCTGCGGAGAAAAGAATACTACAAATAATAAGGAATTAACAGAAGAAGAACTATATGCCGACACAATCAATTTCACAATTGAGCTTGAAAATGGCGGCATTATGAAAGGCGAGTTATATCCAAACCTCGCTCCAAAAACTGTTGAAAACTTTGTTAAACTCGCAGACGAAAATTTCTATGATGGATTGATTTTCCACAGAGTAATTAAGGACTTTATGATTCAGGGCGGCGGTTTTGACAAGGATATGGTACCAAAAGATTCAGATGTTATTGTTGGCGAATTTGATGCAAACGGAGTTAAAAATCCGCTAAAGCATACAAAGGGCGTTCTTTCAATGGCAAGAACAGATGAACCTAACTCTGCATCAAGCCAGTTCTTCATTATGCACGCTGATTCTCCACATCTTGACGGACAGTATGCTGCATTCGGAAAGGTTACCGAAGGTTTGGAATTTGTTGATGAAATTGCCGAAACAAAGACAACAATCTTTGAGCCATATGGAATGACTGATGTTCCTGCAGACCCTATTATAATCAAAACAATTACAATTAACGACTGATAAAGAGGTATAAAAATGAGCGATATTATTATTACTATGAAAAACGGTGATGTTATGAAAGCGGAGCTATATCCTGAAACAGCACCTATAACAGTGGCAAACTTTATTGAACTTGTAAACAACAAATTCTTTGACGGTTTGATTTTCCACAGAGTTATTAAAGATTTTATGATTCAAGGTGGCGGCTATGATGAAAAAGGCAATCACAAGGACGCAGAATCAATCAAAGGCGAGTTCACAAGAAATGGATTCACAAACAACCTAAAACACACAAGAGGAGTTCTTTCAATGGCAAGAACATCATTCCCAAACAGTGCGTCAAGCCAATTCTTTATTATGCACAAGGATTCTCCTCACCTTGACGGACAATATGCCGCATTTGGAAAGATTACCGAGGGTATTGAAGTTGTTGATAAAATTGCCGAAACAGCAACAGATTATCAGGACTGCCCATTAGAACCACAGGTAATTGAATCAATCAGATTAGGCTAAAATTTAAAAGACTGCATCAGCAGTCTTTTTTTTCTTATATGAAGTTACTCGTGGCATTTATGCCACTCTTTTTTTGTAGTGCATCTCGGTTGGGAAAGGCTTCTAGAGCACCTTTAGTGTGCGGGCCTTTTATCCGAAAGGGGTGATTTTCAAGAGGGAACCCCCTCTTGAATGGTTTTTAGTCCTTTTGTCCACGCAAAAGGACATATGAGAATATATAAAATAAGTGAGGCTGCCCAAAAAGGACAGCCTCTTTTCAATACAAATGGCATTCATTGATGAATGCATATGGATTGCACAAATTTCGGTAATTGTGGGCAAATAAAAAAGTGTGCAATCCGAGAACTGCACACTGAAAAATGCAGCTCAATAGTAGCACACTAATTTTATATAACCATGGTATATAAGTGAGCTGGCATTTTTGCCTAATTCACTATACCATGATTTTTTTACGCAAAAAGAAACA
>JAZNGS010000079.1:0-15042 GCA_045576555.1 Clostridia bacterium
CTTCACTTTACAATCTCCGATACAGGTTGGGGCAAAGCTCTTTGGGGTAAACTCTACGGACAATGGCTCTGCGAAGCAGCACAATTCACCTATGACTTTGATCGCTTCCATTCTGAAGACATCTTGCCGATGTTTGCTAAATATCATATCACAACATTCTGCGCACCGCCTACAATGTATCGTTTCTTTATCAAAGAGGATTTGTCAAAGTACGACCTTTCTTCTATAGAGTATGCGACAACAGCAGGCGAGGCACTTAATCCTGAAGTGTTCAATCAGTTTAAAAAAGCAACAGGTCTTACCATCATGGAAGGCTTCGGTCAGACCGAAACAACTCTTTCTATCGCAAACTTTGTTGGTTCAAAACCAAAAATCGGTTCAATGGGCAGACCGAGTCCTTTATACGATGTAGTTGTTTTAGACCCCGATGGCAATGAGTGTAAAACCGGTGATGCAGGAGAAATCTGTATCCGTGTAAAAGATAAGGTTCCTTGCGGACTATTCATCGGATATTATCTTGATGAAGAAAAAACAAATGAGGTTTGGCATGACGGATACTACCATACCGGTGACCAGGCTACTATGGACGAGGACGGATACCTTTGGTATGTAGGCAGAATTGATGATGTTATCAAATCATCAGGCTATCGCATCGGACCTTTTGAAATTGAAAGTGTTATTATGGAGCTTCCTTATGTTCTTGAATGTGCAATCACTCCTGTTCCCGATGAAGTCAGAGGACAGATTGTAAAGGCTACTATCGTACTTGTAAAAGGCAACGAAGGAACAGACGAACTCAAGAAAGAAATTCAGGAATATGTTAAAACACATACCGCTCCTTACAAATATCCGAGAATAGTTGAATTTGTAGATGAACTTCCGAAAACTATTAGCGGTAAAGTAAGACGAGTTGAAATCCGTAAAAATGACTTGGATAAAATGAATAAGTAATTTTACAAAAATATATGATTAATACATATATGAATTTAATTTCTTAAAAATTATTGACTTTATCACCCTGATGTGATATAATACTCTTAATTTAAATGCGTAGAGCAGAAACCAGTAGGTTGGAAAGATCATAGAGAGAGTTGCCGGTTGGTGCGAGGCAAATGGGGCGTCCTTCACGAATTCCTTCTGTTAGCAGTGCACTGAACAAGATAAATCTTAAGTAGGAGGCAACGGGCGTTCCCGTCACAGAACTAAGGTATGTTAGTACCTGATAAGGTCGCTATTGTGAGATAACGACGAACTGAGGTGGTACCACGGAAATGAAATTTTCGTCCTCTGTATCTTTTAAGATGCAGGGGATTTTTTATTTGAAAGGAACTTTGAAGATGTCAAGTAAGTTAGATGAAGCTAGAAAGATTATTAATGAAGTAGACACCCAAATGGCAGAACTTTTCATTAAGCGAATGCAAGCTACTAAAATGGTTTATGAACACAAAAAAGAATTTGGCCTTCCAATTCTGGACGAAAAACGCGAAAATGAAGTTATAGCAAATAATTCAGAAATAATTAAAGATTATGTGTTGAAGGGGTATTACATTGACTATTTAAAAAATCTTATGTCCGTTTCAAAGGCATATCAATATCGTATGCAGTCGGGACTTAAGGTTGCATACAGCGGTGTGGAGGGTGCATTTGCTCACATTGCTGCAGGACGGATATTTCCTGATAGCAACAGAGTATCATACCGCGATTTTAAATCTGCTTATGATTCGGTAGTATGCGGTGAAAGTGATTTGGCAGTGCTTCCCATTGAAAACAGTTATGCAGGAGAAGTCGGACAAACAATAGACCTTATATTTTCAGGAAACCTTTTTATAAACGGAATTTACGAACTTGAAATTCATCAAAATCTGCTCGGACTCCCCAATGCAACTGTTGAAGACATTAAAAAGGTAACAAGCCATCCTCAGGCGCTTAGTCAGTGTCACGACTATATTGCACTTCGTGGTTTTGATACAGAAGATGCAAACAATACGGCGATTGCAGCAAAGACTGTTGTAAATATGAAAGAAAAAACTCTTGCCGCTATCGCAAGCGTGGAAACTGCTGAGATTTACGGACTTAAGGTTTTGGAAGCAAACATAAATAAGAGTGGAGAAAATACCACTCGTTTTGCAGTTCTTTCAAAGGTTAAAGCTAATTCCCCTTCTCTTTCTAATTCTGTTCTTATGTTTACCGTCAAAAATGAGGCAGGTTCACTTGCTAATGCCATCAGCATTATTGGCAAATACGGCTACAATATGACAGCGCTCAGAAGCAGACCCCTAAAGAAACATTCATGGCAGTATTATTTCTATGTAGAGGTTGACGGAACAATTGAAACAGAAAAAGGTAAAAATATGATTGACGAATTAAACAAGGTGTGTGATAAGCTTAAAGTTGCAGGATCATTTGCACCCCATGTTGAGATATGAGGGAGTTTAATATGAATATACATATGGACTTGAAGGAAAACAGCTATGACATAGTTGTTGAAAGAGGAATTATTAATCACGCAGGCGAACATCTTAATTTACAAAGAAGAGTTCTAATTGTGACAGATACTGGTGTTCCTCGAGAATATGCACAAATAGTGGCAAAACAGTGTATGAATCCTGTTATCTGCACTGTTGAAATGGGAGAAGGTTCAAAAAGCCTTGAAGTGTTTTCCTGCCTTCTTCAAAAAATGCTTGAAAATGGTTTTTCAAGAAAGGATTGTGTTGTAGCAGTTGGCGGCGGAGTTGTAGGAGACCTTTCAGGATTTACAGCCTCTGCATATATGAGAGGTATTGACTTCTATAATATTCCGACTACTCTTTTGTCACAGATTGATTCGTCCATTGGCGGAAAGACTGCGATAAATTTCCAAAATGTGAAAAACATTGACGGTGCTTTTTATCAACCTAAAAAGGTTTTGATTGATTCGGAACTTTTGAAAACACTTCCCAAAAGACAGATTTCAAATGGACTTGCCGAAGCAATCAAGATGGCGCTTACATCAGATAGCGAGCTTTTTGATTTGTTAGAAAACAAAGATATATATGAGAACATAGATGAAATCATAGTTCGTTCACTTAACATCAAAAAAGTTGTTGTTGAACAGGACGAAAAGGAATCAGGACTTAGAAAGATACTTAATTTCGGTCATACAATAGGTCACGGCATTGAAAGTAGTGAGAATATGTCGGAGCTTTATCATGGCGAATGTGTTGCTCTTGGTCTTGTCCCCATGTGTGATAAAAAAATAAGACCAAGGGTAATAAAAGTTCTTGAAAAGTATAATCTATATAATTTGATTAGATTTGATTGGGATAAAATTTCCGAGACGGCATTTCACGACAAAAAAGCTGACGGTGAATATGTAACCGTGACAACAGTCTCTGGTATTGGCAGTTTTGAACTCAAAACTATAAAATGCAGTGAAGTAATAGAAATGGCAAAAGATTGTTTCAAAGAATAATACCCATAAAAAATACTACAGGAATGAGTGAATTATGAAAAAATACGGTTGTATAGGAAAAAAATTGACACATAGCTTTTCTAAAGAAATTCACGCCAAACTTGCTGATTATGAATACGAACTTATGGAGCTTAGCGAAAATGAAATAGAGACATTTTTTGATAAAAAGGATTTTGAAGCAATCAATGTTACCATTCCATATAAAGAGATCGTTATTCCATATCTTGACTTTGTGAGTGAAATTGCCAGAAAAATCGGTGCAGTTAACACAATAGTAAATAAAGAAGGCAAACTATACGGTTACAATACCGATTATTACGGAATGAAAGCTCTTATCGAAAAAATCGACATTAACTTAAAAGGCAAAAAGGTGCTTATTCTCGGCACAGGCGGAACAAGTAAAACAGCACAAGTTGTATCGAGAGATTTGGGAGCTTTAAATATTCTTGTTGTCAGCAGGAGCAAAAAAGAAAACTGCATAACTTATGAAGAAGCAACAAGCGAGCATTTGGATGCTGATATAATCATTAACACCACTCCTTTGGGAATGTATCCGAATTGTGATACAAAGCCGATAGATATTTCGGATTTTTATTCTTTGGAGGGTGTAATTGATGCAGTTTATAATCCGCTTTGCACAAATCTTATTTCGGATGCAAAGAAAAAAAGAATTAAAGCAGAATGCGGACTTTATATGCTTGTTATGCAGGCAGTTGTCGCAGTCGAGAAATTTCTTGGCATTCAAATTCCAAAAGAAACTGCCGACAGTGTATTTAAGTCCATTCTTGCATCAAAAGAAAACATCGTGTTAACAGGTATGTCGGGATGCGGCAAAAGCACCATAGGAAAGTTAATTAAAATAGATGGTTTTGAATTTATTGATACAAATAGTGAAATCGAAAAGCGCTGTGGATGCACAATCAAAGAACTTATAAATACAAAAGGAGAAAAATATTTCAGAGATTTAGAAACAGAGGTTATCCGTGATGTTTCGTCCACCAGCTCACGGATTATATCAACGGGCGGTGGAGCGATTTTAAGAGAAGAAAATGTAAACTGTCTTAAGCGAAATGGTAAGCTGTTCTTCATCAATGCAGATATAAAAAGACTTCAGGCAACAGGTGACCGACCTTTGTCGGACACATATGAAAAACTAAAAAAACTTTATTGTGAAAGAATAAATGTTTATAAATCCACAGCAGATATTATTATACCTTATATGGATACTCCCGAAGAAGAAGCGGAATATATCCTTACAAAACGATTGGAGATGATAAAATGAAAATTCTTGTTATAAACGGACCTAACCTGAATATGCTTGGAATTCGTGAGCCTGACCATTATGGGCAGGAAACCTACCAGGACCTGTGCCAAAAGATACAAAAGCATTGTGACGAGAAAAGGATAGAAGTCAAAATGTATCAATCCAATCATGAAGGTGACCTCGTGGATGAAATTCAAAAAGCATACAAAGACGCAGATGGTATTGTTATAAATCCCGGAGCCTACACTCATACAAGCATTGCTATTCTGGATGCTGTAAAGTCCGTGGGTATTCCGACAGTTGAGGTCCACATCTCAAAGGTAGAGAAACGAGAAGATTTCAGACAGGTAAGCTATGTGCGACTTGCCTGTATCAAAACAATTACAGGTCATGGTACAGACGGGTATCTTGAAGCCATTGACTATCTTGTTGAGGGAAACAAATGATAGCAAAATTCAGACCATGTAAACTAAGTGGTATTATAAGCGCACCACCATCAAAAAGTATGACGCACAGATATTTGATGGGCGCAGCCTTATCAAAAGAAACCTGTATGTTATCAGGAATTGATTATAGCGAGGACATTTTAGCAAGTATAGATTGCTTAAAGGCATTAGGTGCAAAAATAACTACAGATAATGACACTGTAATCATCAATTCTGATAACTTTATGAAAGCAGAAACCCCCATTTTAGAATGCAGAGAAAGCGGGAGCACATTAAGGTTTTTTATTCCTATTGCTCTGTGTATGGGAAAGGAAGTAACTTTAAAAGGCAGTACACGCCTTTTTGAAAGACCGCTTGATGTATATGAGGAGTTATGCCACGAAAAGAAATTTACATTCAAAAAAGGAACAAACTCTGTAACACTTTGCGGAAACCTTGAAAGTGGAAATTATAAAATCAGAGGAAGTGTCAGCAGCCAATTTATAACTGGACTCATTTTCGCTCTTGTTTACCTTGGAAAAAATTCATCCATTGAGGTTATACCTCCCTTTGAAAGCAGGTCATATGTAAATTTAACAATATCGGCACTTAAGTTATTTGGCGCAGACATAGAGTTTGTTGATGAGTACAAAATCGCAATCAGGAAATCAAAACTGCATTCGTATTCGGGAAAAATTGAAGGCGATTATTCAAATGCAGCGTTTCTGGACGCATTTAATCATATTGGCTCTAGAATAGAAATTCAAAATTTGAATATCAATAGTCTTCAGGGAGACAGAATATACGCCAATTGTTTTGACAAAATTTCAAATGGCACACCAACTCTTGACATTTCAGATTGTCCTGACCTCGGACCTGTTCTTTTCGCACTTGCTGCCCTGAAAAACGGTGCAGTTTTTACAGGCACAGACAGACTAAAAGTAAAAGAAAGTGACAGAGGGAAATCAATGCACGAAGAACTTCAAAAACTTGGAGGAGGACTTGTTTTTGGAAATAATATGATAACTGTTCCCAAACAGGAATTAAAATATAAAGGCATTATTCTTGACGGACATAATGATCACAGAATAATTATGGCAATGTCAGTCATACTTTCAAAAATTGGCGGAGAAATTTTTGGGATTGAATCAGTAAGAAAAAGCTATCCCGGATTTTTCGATGACATAATCAAACTCGGAGCAAAGGTGAAGACAAAATGATAGTAGATGTAAGCAAGAAAATATTGATAGTCGGACTTGGACTTTTAGGCGGAAGTTATGCAAGAGTGTTAAAACGCTTTGGATTTCATATAAGCGCTATTACCAAAGAACAAAGTTCAATAGACTATGCTATAAACGAAGGGATGATTGATGAAGGTTCAACAGAACTTGATGAAAGAATCATTGGCAATGCAGACCTTGTTATATTTGCACTTTATCCTCATGTTTTTGTAGAGTGGATTGAGCAGAATCAGAAACTCTTAAAAAGCGGAGCCATTATAACGGATGTAACCGGTGTTAAGAGAAGTATTGTGTATAAGATTCAGGATATATTAAGAGATGATGTGGAATTTATAGCAGCACATCCAATGGCAGGTCGTGAAGTTTCAGGCGTTGAAAACAGCACGGACAAGATGTTTTCCGGAGCAAACTATATTGTTACTCCAACGGATAAAAACACACCTGAAGCAATTAACACGTGCTTGGAGCTTGGAAGACTTCTCGGATTTTCAAATGTTACTACACTTTCTCCTGAAGATCATGACGAAATGATAGGTTTTCTTTCTCAACTTACACACTGTATAGCCATTACTCTTATGACCTGCAATGATAAGGACAATATGGAAAAATTTACAGGCGACTCGTTCAGAGACTTAACGAGAATTGCCCGTATAAACGATTTGATGTGGAGTGAGCTGTTTGTAGCAAACAAGGATGCGCTCTTAAATCAAATGGACATGTTTATGGATAAATTCAAAGAACTGAAATCAATGCTTCAAGCTGAGGATATAGACGGAATGAGAAAAATGATGCGTCATTCCACAGAGCGAAGAGCATTATTTGACAGACAATAATTATTTTGGAGGAACTTAAAAATGAATATGGAATTCAAACGCAAATTACCAATTCCAAAGGAGATAAAAGAACAGTATCCTTTTACACCGGAGCTTGAAGAAATAAAATCAAAACGAGATGAAGAAATAAAGGCAATCTTTGAGGGAAAAGATGATAGATTTATACTTATTATAGGTCCCTGTTCTGCCGACCACGATGACAGTGTAATAGATTACATTTCGCGTCTTAAAGGTATTCAGGAAAAGGTATCTGATAAAATTTTTATCATTCCGAGAATTTATACTAATAAGCCGAGAACAACAGGAGACGGATATAAGGGAATGCTTCATCAACCTGATCCAAACAAGGAAGCAGATATGTTAAAGGGTGTTATTGCGATTAGAAATCTGCACCTTCGGGCAATTAAAGAAACCGGCTTTACTTGTGCTGATGAGATGCTTTATCCGGAAAATTACAGATATTTATCTGATTTGTTATCCTATGTCGCAATCGGAGCAAGATCTGTTGAAAACCAAAAACATCGTCTCACTGCAAGCGGACTTGATATTCCTGTCGGCATGAAAAATCCTACAGCCGGAGATATTTCGGTAATGATGAATTCAATCACAGCAGGTCAACACTGTCATACGTTCATTTACAGAGGGTGGGAAGTTGAAAGTCACGGCAATCCGCTTACTCATGCGATTTTACGAGGTTATGTGAATAAGCACGGTCAATCAATTCCCAACTATCATTATGAAGACCTTATTCATCTTGCTGAAACATATGAAAAGTCAGGTCTTAATAACCCTGCGGTTATTATTGATACTAACCATGCTAATTCAGGCAAGAAATGGATGGAGCAACCGAGAATTGCAAAGGAAGTGCTTCATAGCTGTCGCCACAGTAACGATGTTAAAAAGATTGTTAAAGGCCTTATGATAGAAAGTTACATTGAGGACGGTTCACAAAAACCGGAAGACTGTACATACGGTAAATCAATCACCGATCCTTGTCTTGGATGGGAAAAGACAGAAAAACTCATCTATGATTTGGCAGATGTTCTTTAATAGGAGTGAGTAATAGTGTTAGGTGTAATTGTAAATGTTGTAACTGTAGTATTGGGTTCTTGTATTGGCTTGCTTTTCAAGAAAGGTATCCCTGAAAAAGTAAGCACGGCAGCTATGATTGGTCTTGGTGCCTGTACTTTATATATTGGTATATCTGGAAGCTTATGTGGAGAAAATGTTCTAATTGTCATCACATCAGTTGTGTTGGGTGCGATTTCAGGAACACTTCTCAACATTGACGAAGCAGTAAACAAGCTTGCAAAGAATGTCGAAAACAAATTCAAAAAGGAATGTCAAAGCATTTCTCTTGCTGAAGGTCTTGTAACTGCAACACTTTTATTTTGCGTTGGTTCAATGACTGTTACAGGCTCAATTCAGGCAGGACTCACAGGAGATAATTCGGTGCTTATAACCAAAGCAACCCTCGATTTTGTGTCTTCTATGATGCTTGCATCAAGTCTTGGTTTTGGGGTTCTTTTGGCTTCTGTATCGATATTCATTATACAAGGAGGGCTTGTCCTGTTAGCAGGACTAATTGCTCCGTTTATGAGTGCAGGTGCAATTAACGAAATGACCTGTGTTGGCTCAATTTTAATTATTATGATTGGTACAAATTTAATGGGTATAACCAAAATTAAGGTTGCAGATTTCTTGCCTGCAATTATACTTGCTCCCATCATACACAACATCGTTATGATGTTTGTTGAATTGTTTTAAAATAATAAATTAAAAATCTGATTTATACTATTGCAGGAATAATATTTGTTTCCCCATAACAAAAAAAACGGATGCTTATTAACAGCATCCGTTTAATACTTTATCTTTTCTTATTCTTCTTTTTTGAAGATACTTTCTTCTCTTCATTTTCAGACATAGATGCAACCTCACTAATTCCTTCTGCATCATAGTCCTCATCTCTGCCAACAAGTTGTTCGGAATTCTTAACAGCATCTTTATATTCCTTGTCACTATAATAATCTGAATATCCGTATCCATAGCCATAACCATATCCATAACCAAATAATTTCTTTATTGATTTATTGCTGCCATATGAATATCCAAACTTTTTATATGTTCCATATCTGTTGCTCAAATTGTCGACATCATTTAAGATGTAGCCTAAAATCTTTGCGTCCGCAAATTCAAGACTTGTTCTTGCTTTTTCCAATGTTTCGTGGATTGTGTAATTCTGTCTTGCTAAAACTATAACACCATCAACATATTTAGACATGGCAGTTGCATCTGATACAATTGTTACAGGAGGAGTGTCTATAAAGATATAATCATATCTTGCTGACAAAATCTCCAATATTTCACCAACTTTAGGAGATGCGAGCAATTCCACAGGATTTGGAGGTATCTGACCTGATGTAATACAATCTATTCCATGCTCTTGGCAATGTCTTATTGCATCATCAACATTAATCAATCCACACAACACATCAGAAAGTCCATCATGTCTTTCAATACCCAAATGTCTATATATTCTTGGTTTTCTCAAGTCGGCTCCGATAATCAAAACTTTTGAACCTGTTTGAGCAAAAGCAATTGCAAGATTCAGACAAGTTGTTGTTTTGCCTTCTCCTGGACTTGCACTTGTAATTATTATCTTTTTACACTTCGCCTCAACACCGCTTAATGCAAAAACTATATTAGTTCTTAGGGCTTTATATGCCTCACTAATAATAAAGCTAGATTCATTAGTCAAAAGAGTTTCAGCTCTTTCCATAGCTGCTTGCTGCTTTTCAGAATTTCTGAGATTTGCCTTTACTTCATTGAATTTTCCAATCCAGCGCTTAATCTTTCCAGCCATTAGCTTCTCCCCCTTTTCTTATCTATGTATCCGTATGAAGAATATCCGGATGCATATGAGTTTCCGCGAGCTGATAGTGAAGGGATTTCACCTAGGAGCGGTTCTTTATATCTTTGACTTATTTCGTCACCATTCTTAATTCTTGTATCAAATAATTCAATAACAATAACGATCAATGCACCAAGTAAAATTCCGATAAATACACCAATAAATGTATTGTTTCTAATGTTCGGTGAAATCGGAGTTTTTGTCTCGCTTGCATCATCAAGCACTTTTACAGAACCTGCTTCAACAACTCGTATGAGTTCATCAGGAGCATACTTAACAATGCTTTTTGTTATTTTATAAACATCTTCCGCAACATTTCCCTTAACTGTAATTGACAGAATTTCAGTTTCGTTAAGGGCTTCCATTGTAATCATTTTCTTGATCTGGCTGACAGTATAATTGCCATCCATATCTGTTACAACAGATTCCAAGAATGTTCTTGCTTTTAATATTTCAGCATAGGTCATAACAAGCTGTCTTGATGAAGCCAGAGTTGCACCAGATACATCTTCACTTTCCTGCTGTTTATTTGAATTAACATACAATGACGCGGTAGAGCTATATACAGGTGAAATGAATACCTCTGAATACACGAATGCAAACACACCAACCAACACCGCACTCAATAGAATAGTTGTCCATCTTCTTAACAACATATCAATAATTGATATCAAATTAAGCTGTTCGTTCAATTAAATCACTCCCATATAAATTTTGCAAACATCAATCAATATCATATCATATTTTTTTATAAAATGCAACAGTTTTTTTTACTTTTAATTGATTTTTACGACATTTATATCAATTATATAAATTATGATAAAACTGATATTACTAAAAATGCAACTGCCAATAAAATCACAAAGATATGCAATACCATCAAAGCTTTTATTTTGCTATACTCCTGCTCAGCTTCCAAGCCTCTTATACTCTTAAAAAGACATAGCGCCGCGCCGCATATCACTGCCGGGAAAAAGAATATCCCAAGAAGGTATGAATAGTTTACTTTTGAAATAAGCATCATAATCAGAATGAAATATGCTAAACCGCTAACTATAGAAAATATCAGCAATCCATATTTTGACTCAATAATTTTTTTCATTTTCACATTCCACCTTTTTTCGCCTTATATTTTACATAAAAGATAGGTACTTGTCAACAGTTTTTCTTTATTTATTCTTTTCTTGACACTTTTGTCGGTTTATGTTATATTATGGAGTGAGTAGGTATATATGTTTGATTAATAATAAAGGTTAAAATAATATGTATGATATTTTAGAAAAAATTGATTCACCTAATGTTTTAAAACAACTGAAATGGAGCGAATTGGAAGAACTATGCTCCCAAATCAGAAAGTTTTTAGTTGAAAATGTCAAAAAAACAGGCGGACATCTTGCCTCAAATCTTGGCATTGTGGAATTGACGGTAGCCTTGCATTTGGTATATGATTTGCCAAGCGATAAATTAATATGGGATGTCGGTCATCAATCTTATGTTCACAAAGTTCTGACAGGAAGACGCGACCGTTTTTGTACTCTGCGCACATTTGGCGGACTGTCAGGTTTTCCAAAAACATCCGAAAGTGAATACGATTCTTTTAATACAGGCCATTCATCAACCTCTGTCTCTGCATCCGTCGGAATGGCAAGAGCAAGGGATTTAAAAGGTGAAAAATATAACATTGTTTCTATATTCGGTGATGGTGCGATGACCGGCGGAATGATTTATGAAGCCATTAATGACATAGGTCAAAGAAAGACTCCGTTGGTTCTTGTTTTAAATGATAATCAGATGTCAATTTCCCAAAATGTCGGAGGACTTTCAAAATATCTTGTCAATTTAAGACAAACTCAAAGATACCAATTCTCAAAGAAAGTTATCAAAAATCTACTTAACAACATTCCATTTATAGGAAAGAAAGCAAAGAACGGAATTTCTGCTCTAAAAGATGCAATAAAAATGAGCGTTCTCCCTTCAACTTTTTTTGAAGATTTGGGAATTGAATACTTGGGACCTGTTGATGGTCACAATCTTCATGACCTCGTTAAAGTTCTTACACTCGCAAAAAATATGAACGAGCCTGTTTTGGTTCACATTTTGACGAAAAAAGGCAAGGGTTATGAACCTGCAGAGAAAAATCCCGAAAAATGGCACGGAATTTCTCCGTCATCTGCAGGAAAAATTATCTCATCAAAATACGCCGACTATTCAGAGTGTGCCGGAAGCACATTAATTTCTCTTGCGGAGAAAAACAAAAATTTTGTTGCTATAACCGCTGCAATGCCATCTGGAGTAGGACTCTTGGAATTTTCAAAAAAATACCCTGACAGGTTTTTTGATGTGGGAATAGCAGAACAACACGCAGTGACCTTTTCGGCAGGTCTTGCAATCGAGGGCATAACACCTGTTTTTGCGGTGTACTCCTCATTTTTGCAACGCTCATATGACCAAATTCTTCATGATGTGTGTCTGCAAAATCTCCATGTTGTGCTCTTATTAGACAGAGCAGGCGCAGTTGGAGCAGACGGAGAAACTCATCACGGTTTATATGACATATCGTTTCTTTCTGATATGCCTAATATGACAATTTTATCACCCTCATCATTTGACGAGTTAGAACAGATGCTCGACTATGCAATAAATAAGCACAATGCACCTATTGCTATAAGATATCCAAGAGGTAATTCTTCAATTGACGCTTGTTCGGAATTTGAAATAAACAAAATAAATATTTATGGCGAAAATAATGATAATGTAATCATCACAACAGGCAGAATGCTCTCAACTGCTCTGTTGGCAAAGGATATTTTAAAGACTGAAGATATTGATATATCTGTCGTAAATTTGCCGACTATTATTCCTGTGTCAAATGAGTTATCCGAAATTTTGGAAAAAGCACAAGCGGTTATGACCCTTGAAGACCATTGTATTAGTGGAGGACTTGGCGCAATAATTGCATCGGTTATTGCAAAAAATAACTATAATATTAAATTTGAAGCTGCAGCATTTCCTAATAAGCCTATTATTCACGGAACAGTTGCGCAGCTTGATAATTATTATAATCTTGATGAAAAACAAATTGCAGAAAGATTTAAAACTCTGCATGGGGGTTTTTAAATGGCAGAAAAACAAAGACTTGATGTATATATGACAGAAAGCGGTATGACCGAAAGCAGAGAAAGGGCTAGAGCTCTTATAATGGCAGGTCAGGTATATATAGATAACCAAAAATGCGACAAGGCAGGAATGATGATTAATCCTGACACAGCAAAGCCTGAAATAAGAGGTGAAACTCTAAAATATGTCAGCCGTGGCGGATTGAAACTCGAAAAGGCAATGAAAGAGTTTCCGATAAGCCTTTCGGATAAAGTCACAATGGATATTGGTGCATCAACAGGAGGTTTTACCGATTGTATGCTCCAGAATGGTGCAAAAAAAGTATTTAGCATAGATGTCGGCTATGGACAGCTTGCCTGGAAATTAAGACAGGATGAGCGAGTTGTCAATATGGAAAGAACAAATATAAGATATGTAACCACAGAGCAAATCGGTGAGAAAATAGATTTTGCATCAATTGATGTTTCGTTTATATCCTTAAAACTTGTACTCCCTGTGGCATCAGAGCTTTTGTCCGATGACGGAGAGCTTGTTGCATTAATTAAACCTCAATTTGAGGCAGGTCGTGAACAGGTAGGCAAAAAAGGTGTTGTTAAAGATAAAAAAGTTCATCTCGAAGTATGTCAAAATGCCATAAAATACGCAATTGATGCAGGATTTTCACCAACGGGATTATCCTTTTCACCAATCAAAGGCCCTGAAGGCAATATTGAATATTTAATGTATCTTAAGAAGAATGGCGAAAAAAATGCTGTCACTGATGAAAGAATTTTAGAAGTTATTGAGCTTTCGCATAATAATTTAGATAAATAACGAGGTATTAGTATGATGTTTTCCGATAACATAGTTATAACCGGTAACAGAGCAATGGCGCGTTCCTTTGCAAAGATTAATCTCACTCTTGATATTGTTGGCGTTATGGATAACGGATATCACAGCCTAAAAACAATAATGCAGAGCGTTAATCTGTCCGATATTATAATCATCGACAAAACAGATGGTGAGATAAAAATCACAACAAACAAAAAGGGATTGCCGACTAACAACAAAAATATTGCGTATAAGGCGTGCGAGGCATATTATAAAGCTTTGGGAAAAGTGGGCGGTGCAAAAATATTAATCCATAAGAACATTCCTGTTTCTGCAGGACTTGCAGGCGGCAGTGGAAATGCTGCGGCGGTTTTGGCAGGGCTTAATATGCTTAATTCAAATGCATTCTCTGATAAAGAGCTTATGGAAATCGGCTCAACTCTTGGAGCAGATGTTCCATATTGTCTTTTGGGCAAAACTCAATTAGCGGAAGGAATCGGTGATGTCCTGACAAAGCTTTCACCTATGCCAAAATGCTATATTCTGCTTGTCACTCCACCAATTTCCGTTTCAACACCTTGGGCATATCAAAAATATGATAATTGCGAAAAAACAATCTTCCCTGACACCGATAGTATGATTTCTTCACTTAAAAATCAGGACTATTTTTCTATCTGCAAAAATCTTTCAAATGTTTTTGAAGATGTGACATTAAAGGCATATAAGGATATTGGTTTAATCAAGGAAAAAATGTTATCTCTTGGTGCAGATGGTGCTATTATGAGCGGAAGCGGTCCGACAGTTTTCGGATTATTTTCTGATATAAAAAAGGCAAAAGCCGCACACGACAGTCTCCACCAACTCTATAAGGACACTTTTTTAACAACCACAATGTAACTTAAAAAGGCAGAGCATAATGTGAAGTGATATAATGCTCTGCCTTTCATATTATCTTCTTTTCTTTCTTCTTCGAGAAATTTTATTACCTCG
>JAZNGS010000080.1:0-3913 GCA_045576555.1 Clostridia bacterium
ACAATCAAGTCGGGTGCAACAGAAAACACATATACATCTATTATTGTTTCGCGTCTGCTACATAGCTCTGGAGTTAAATTCTTTGGAGATGGAGCAAACAATGTAGGCATGTTTAATCTGGAATCAGGATATGTAGTGAAAAGATATGATGGTACGAAAGACAGATTAATTGTTGATTTGTATGGAAAAATGAGTGTTGACCCACTTAATATCAAGATAGCTACATATAACATCAGTTCAAGTGCTTACGAGCTTCCTATTAGCAATAACATTACGATAAATGTTAAAAAGGGTAGTGAGGTTGTAATCAACCAGAATATCAGCCTGTTACCAGGAGCAGAAATAAGAATTGATGAAGGTGCTGTTGGAAAATTAAAAAGTGGTGTATCAGCTTATGTATACGATGTAGATGAATGGGGAAAATATTGTTCTTCTAAAAATGCAAGATTCTGTCCGTTAGTATATGCTCCGGGAAGAACATATACAAGGACAGAGGCAGATATGGTTGATGGTGCAGTTATTCTAAACGGAACCTTTGATGCATCTGAGGGATATGTTTACACTACTCAAAGCGGTGCAAATATATATTCCGAGGTAACAGGAAAAGTTTTAATGCAATCAGGACCTGACACAATCACAAAACAAATGGTACAAGTAGATCCACCAGAGAACTCTGAATATAAAGAAATTCCTGTTACAACTGCAAAGTTGAAAAACAATGATGGCACATATCTGGAATATGATGGTAAACATACAGAGTTTTATTATTCCGAAGGAGTATGGAATCCGACTCATGCTGAGACTTTGGTTGACGCAATTGCACCAACCTGTACCGAGGAAGGTATGACAGAGGGAACAAAATGTTCAATATGTGATGCTTGGATAGATGAACAGACAGCAGTTCCAGCAACAGGACATAATTACGAAAATTATGTGTGTAGCTGCGGAACTGAAAAACGAGTTACAAGCACAACCTACAGCATAGCTGACGGAGATATTACTATTTCGCCAAGTATAACAGAGGATGATTCGGATGTATCTATAATTATAGTAGCAATTTATGATGGCAGCAAGCTGCTGAATTCGAAAACATTTTTGAAGGAGAATTTAGAAGCTGTGACATTTTCTAATGAAGATGTTAATAAAATCAAAGTATTTTCCTGGAGTGGATTTAATAAAATAGAGCCAATTGCATTGGTTGAAGAAAGATTAATAGAACAGTAGACAACAAGGGAGGAGATTAGGTTTGAAACAATCATTTAAAAAATGCATTTCAATAATAATTGCTCTTGGCATAATGTCATCAGTAGTTCCTGCATATGCAACAAATAGCGATGTGTGTGTCAATGGCGGAGTACACAATCTGCAAAGTATGGAAGCTAAAAAACCAACATGGACAGAACCTGGATATGAGGCATATGAGTATTGCTCCAATACAAATTGCGGATATAACACATATGTAGCAATCCCTGCGTTGGGAGAGCCTGAGATTGACAGCTATGAAGATTTTGTTGAAAATCTTGGGTTGTTAGAAGAAATAGCATATATGTATACAATTGAAAATCCGGGAAATGACCCATTGGAGTTAATAATTAAATATATCAGAACAGGTGTTGACAGATATAATTCAGGTTCATGGGGAATTATGGCAGGATACGAAAGCGCTGATTTTGCAAGCTATGTAAGAATGCTTGAAAATATCATAAATGCAGAAACTGAAAGCATAGATGACTATTTAAGAGTTACTGCCCTGAAGAACATCAACAATTTTAATCTTCCAAATGGTGACAGAGTTGACTTTGGACATATGTTCGGCACAATGGATATTGCATATACCAACAAAAATAGCGAAAACCACGCCGATGTCGGCGGATGGGCAGGAGATTTGGTTGACCTTATAACCTCTGCCGATGCAGATGGAGATACAGTCAGCGGAACAATTGAAGAAATGGTCGAAATGCTTGAACAGGATTATTTCTTAAAAAATCCTCAACCTAATGATGTATTCAGCCTGAGCGATTTTTATGGTGACCTTGATGCTTATTATTTAATCAATGAAATTAAAAATTCACAACAAGAGTATGAATATGGTTTCTTGACAGAATTGATAACAGGGTACTTTGCAGAAGAACTCACTGTTGAGGACAGAGCAGAATATTTCCTAAGAAATCGTCTTGGTAATGTTGGAACAAGAGAACAGGTGAGACGAGCTGTATATAATGAATATACAAGTAATAAAGTAGTCACCACTCTTGAGGGAACCAGAGAATTTTTAACAAGTCAGGAGAACATCAACAATTTAAGAAAGGCATCCTGTTATGCTTTTGCTGATTATATATGTAAGCTCGCAGGAGATTATATAGAAATTGAAAGTAATCCGTATTATGAAGATTTTGATTATGAAACATCTTCTCTTGCACCTGGTGTTACATATGAAAAACATTATGCAACAACAGCAGATGGAAAACAGATGGTATACTACACTGCAACTGCTGACCTTTCAAATGAAAATGTAACAGTTTATGCAAACTATAATAATAATGACCCAACTCAAGGCTGGGCAATGCAAAGAGTTTTGGATCAGGCAAATGCAGCGCAAGAAAAATATGGAAATCCTGAAAGTGAGAATTATATTGAAAACTATCAGGTTGTTGCATCAATCAACGCAGATGGATATGATATGAAAACAGGCGAACCTGGCGGTTTGCTGGTTATGGATGGCACAGAATATCACGCACCAAATTCTACAGGTTTCTTTGGTATCACCAAAGATGGTGAAGCGGTTATAGGAACAACAGAGGAATATAACTCTATATATAAAGATCAAATTCGTGATGCAGTAGGTGCTTTTGGCACAACTCTTGTAAAAGATGGAAGAATAAATATTGCTCAAACATCAGATTATTATAATGACCGTGCATCAAGAACTGCTATCGGTATAACAAGAACAGGTAAAGTTGTATTTATGGTTTTGGACGGAAGACAAGAGCCTGTTTCGTGTGGCGGAAGTATGCAGGAAATTGCACAGGTAATGCTTGAGGCTGGTTGCTACAATGCTATAAACCTTGATGGTGGCGGTTCAACTACTTTTGTTGCAAAACCTGAAGGAAAAACAGAACTTGAGGTTGTAAGCAGTCCGTCTGACGGATTTGCCCGTTCAGTAAGTACATCGCTTATGATGGTTTCAACAGCTCCATCATCAACTAAATTCGACCATGCAAGGCTGGATAGTGATTATTCATATGCAACTGTCGGCACACCGATAAAAATCACACCTGTCGGTTTGAGTGCAACAGGAAATGTAGTGGAGCTTCCACAAAATTGCACATGGAAAATTGCAAACAATGATAGATGGGCAACAATTACCCAAGACGGAATATTTACCGCAACCCAGGAAATGTCATTTACAATTCAGCTTTTAGATGGTGAAAATAACATAATCGGTCAGACGGAAATAGAGGGTGTGTCACCCGATAATGTATATTTCAAAAGAAAATCCATGGATGTTGTATATGGGTCAAGCATAGACATTCCAATTGCAATTGCCTATGAGGGCAAGGGTGTTGCGATGAGTCCTGACGATGTTGAACTTTCAGTTTGGCCTGAGGAGGCAGGAACTTTTGACGAACTTCGTTTTACAGCTTCTCAGACAACTTTAAGATCTGCTCAGATTACTGCAACTCTTAAGGATAATCCGGATGTTTATAGCACAATGTCAGTAAACTTATATAATCAAGGTGAAAACACATTTGACTTTGACAAGGCAGTTGGCGGTGACAGACAATTTGCATGGGACCGTAAGGTTTCAAATGCAACAACCGATGATGCAATATCATATACAGCAATAAATTCAGACGAGGATATGGTGACATCATATATCTTTGCAATAGATATGAGAGAAATTCCAATTCCG
>JAZNGS010000081.1:0-8687 GCA_045576555.1 Clostridia bacterium
AACCGTAACACCGGCGACTTGTACAGAATTCGGTTTTACAACATATACGTGTGAAGATTGTGATGATACCTATGTAAGCGACTACACAGACAAACTTCCTCATAAATACAGTGAATCAGTTACACCTCCGTCATGTACGGAAGATGGATTCAGCGTATTCACTTGTGAAGATTGCGGAACCGAGTACATTGGAAACTACACAGACGAAGTTGAGCATGACTACGAGGTAACAGTTGTACCTGCAACATGTACCGAAATGGGATATAGCATTTACAAATGTAAAGCTTGTGATCACACATATAATGGTGACTACACCGACAAAATCCCTCACGATTACGAAGTAACCGTAGTTCCTGCAACTTGCACAGAATTAGGTTACAGCGTATATAAGTGTAAGGCATGTGGCGATGAATATAAGAGCGATTATGTAGATAAAATTGCTCATGATTACGAAGTAGCAGTAACAGAAGCAACATGTACTACAATGGGATTCAGCACATACACTTGTAAGGTTTGCGGAGATACATACAAAGCTGACTATGTTGATCCGAAAGGTCATACACCGAGCGAATGGATTGTAGATGAAGCTGCAACCATCGAACACGGCGGCAGTAAGCATATTGAATGTACTGTATGCGGAGAAACTCTCCAGACCTCTGACCTTGCACAGCTTGCTGGTAAGGATAATACAGACGAAGACGGTAAAGCAGAAGTAGGCGATTACAGTCTCATTCTTCTTGATGAGAACGACAAGCCTATCTTTAACAGCGAAATCGTAATCGATGTAAATGACAATGTGTCAATCCTTCTCACAAACGGCAGACTTCTTGACTTTGAGAAGCCTACAAAACTGATTGCATTCTTCACAGAAACTCAGCAGCCGAAAGAAGACTTGGCGGTTGATTTCACGGATGCAAACGGCAACAAGGTAACAGGTACAACCGACAAAGACGGTATCCTTGTAGTACCTAACAGCAAGTCTAACACAGGCGATGACAATGGTACAATCGGCAGCGGTGATGAAGCAAAAGAAACTTATGTTGTAAGCATTACAGATAAGTTCAATGTAACCATCCCGAACTGTGAAGTATACATTGGCGAAAGCAATAACATCGTTGTAGATTTACCTGAAGGCACAAAGCCTACAAGAGAAAATCCTGTAATCATTACAGTTGAGGACCAGAACGGCAACGCACAGGAAGGTGTAACAATCATCGCTCTCGGTGACTCTGACTTTATCGAAAAGGGTAAAACAGATGTCTACGGCAAAATTACACTTCCGACTGCAAGTGATGGTTATACAAACGAAGAAGGCCGCGTAAATGTAAACGAAAGAAATGTAGTAGTAAGCGATGAAAACGGTGTAATCCCGAATGCTTATGTAGTTTACAATGAAGACGGTTCGGTAAGTGTTGAACTTCCTGAAGGTAACGGCATCAGCCACCACAACCGTGTAACTGTAACAGTTCTTGACTCTATTGCAAAGCCTATCGAGGGTGTAACAGTAACTGTTAAGGATGTAAATGAAGTTCAGTACACAGGCACATCTGATAGCGAAGGCAAAGTATTCGTTCCGCCTCTTTCTGAGGACTACACAGATGCAGAAGGCAAAGCTGTAGTAAACGGAATCAATGTCCTCCTTACAGATGAATCCAAACCGATTGAGGGAGCATTTATCACAATTGCTGAAAATCAGATTAATGTGAAGCTTCCTGAGTCTGCGGTATTTGACTACCACAACAGAATTACAGCAGCTTTAACAGATGCAGAAGGTAATCCTGTAAAGGATGTAACTGTAATCTTTACAGATGGCAACGGTAATACCGAAACAGTTGTATCTGATGAAAACGGTAAGGCGATTGTTCCTCCGGTTCATAAGGATATGACAGATGCCAACGGTAAAGCAGTTGTATCAGGATATAAGGTGGTAATTGCAGACGAAAAGGCTCCTATTGCCAACGCATACCTTGAAATCGTTGACGGTAAGATCAGCATCGTGCTTCCTGAAAGCAGTGTGCTTGACCTTGCAAACAGAATCTCTGTAACTGTAACAGATAGCGAAGACAA
Source organism: Clostridia bacterium (assembly GCA_045576555.1). Taxonomy (GTDB): domain Bacteria; phylum Bacillota; class Clostridia; order UBA1381; family UBA1381; genus RGIG1988. The sequence goes on from JAZNGS010000081.1 coordinate 2,068, forward strand.
GCCTGTAAAGGATATGTCTGTAACTGTTAAGGATAAGACAGAGAGAACTGAAACCAACCTCACAAACGAGGCAGGTATTGCAATCGTACCTCCGACAAACATCGATGAAACCGATGTTAACGGATACGGCGAGCTTAACGAGTACAGTGTAACTGTTAAGAACGAAACTGCACCTATCGAAAAGGCATACATTGAGATTAACGAAAACGGTGAAATCTCCGTTAAACTTCCTGAAGGTATCCTCATTGCCTACGATAACAGAATCACTGTCACAGTGGCAAATAAGACAGATAAAACACCTGTAAAGGATATCAAGGTAACTGTAACTGAAACAATTGCAGAACCTGAAAAGGATGAAACTGCAAATGAAGAAGTAACAGAGGGTGAAGCTGTTGAACCTGAAAACAAGGAAGAAACAACTGCACCTGAAACAGTTGTTGAGCCTAAGACCTTAAACGGTGTAACCGACAGAAACGGTGTTGTGGTATTCCCGGCACTTTCTGAAGATATCACTGACGATAAGGGCGACTCTTCTGTAACAGATACAAAAGAAGAGGAAGGCAAGGACAATGACGGTGACGGTAAAATTGACGAACCCGGCGATGTTACAGAAACAAAATACATTGTAACTGTAAATGATACAAAGGGCATTATAACTGATGCATTCGTGACTGTAAAAGACGGAAAGATTACAGTTAAACTTCCTGAAACTCATACACTCACAACTGCAAACCAGACAACCGTACCCGTTAAGGATGCAGACGGCAAACCTAAAGCAAATGTATCCGTAACTATTAACGACAAAACAACTTCTAAATCCGGTACAACAAATGCAAACGGTATCGTAACACTTCCTGTTAAGACATCAGGCGGTGGCGGCGGAGGCGGTTCATACTCCGGCGGTGGCGGAGGTGGCGGAAGCTCAATCTCCACAGTAAATGTTAAAGTAGTTGATAAGGATGGTAAGACAGTATCTGTAAGCAAATCAACTGCAACAGATAAGGTAACACTTACTCTTCCGACAGGTAAAGACCTTGTAAAAGACAACAACTACTACACAATTACAGTAACCGACAGAAGCGGTAAAGCGAAAGCTGATTACACAGTAGTTCTTAAGGATAAGAACAAGAACGAAGTAACCGCAAAAACTGATGACAAGGGCATCGTGGTACTTCCTGCAGTAGAGCATACAGCTTATGTTAAGGGATACACTGACGGTACATTCAGACCGGAAGGTGATATGACAAGATCAGAAGCTGCGGCTATCTTTGCAAGACTTGTTGCAGATAAGAAAGGTGAAACAATTTCCGGTTAGGCATCATTTAAGGATATTCCTGCAAATGCATGGTATAACACTTATGTTGGCTACCTTGAAAAGTATGATGTGATCAACGGTTATACCGATGGTACATTCAAACCTGAAGCTCCTGTAACAAGAGCAGAGTTCACTGCAATGGCAGTAAGATACTTTGATATCTTCGAAGAAGTTAAGTATGAAGAGATCACCTCTAAATACACAGATGTTGACGGTAAGTATTGGGCAATCAAGGATATCAGCTACGCATCCAATAAGAAATGGCTTAACGGATATGTAGACGGTACATTTAAGCCTGACATTAACATCACAAGAGCAGAAGTTGTAACTGTTGTAAACCGTGTAACCGGAAGAACAGCAGATCAGGATTACATTAACAAGAACCTTGAGGTCCTTGACAGATTCACTGACCTTAAGACAAACAGCCATTGGGCATTCTACGATATAATCGAAGCAGCTAATGACCATATGGCAACAACACTGTCCAATTCAGAAAATTGGATAGACTGATTTAGTTGAGTTTCAACAAAATTCAGCTAAAATGAATTCCTTCGTAGACTTTCGGTGAGTTTAGTGGTATGTTTGAGTTGCCAAGAGGCAGAAATACTTAAATCAGGAGGAATTATTAGATGAAAAAGAAAGTATTATTAATGACTCTTGCCCTGGCACTTATGATACAATCGAGTGTCATGGCAGAAGCAACTCACAAACACATTTGGGAAGATGACATCAAAAACTCAAATGAGACCATTAACAGGTACACCTGCAAATGCGGTGCAACCAAAGACGAAGTAATTGCAGACATCAGAGATTATGTCATAACATTCGATGCAAACGGTGGATATGTAGGGGAGCCTGAGAAAGAAACCTACAAAGGCAGAATCAAATGGCTCCCAATCCCCGAACACACATCGGACTATCAGTGGGAAGGTTGGTTCACAGAACCCGAAGGCGGTGAGCTTGTCGATAACACATGGATATACGAGGAAGATACAACCTTGTATGCTCAGTGGACACTTAAAGGAACACGAACACTCACATTCGCATGTGACGGTGGCTCATACATAAGACCGATAACAAGGAAACTTGGCGAAACGGTTGACCTTGCAGGATATGTGCCTGAAAAACAAGGATACATATTCAAAGGATGGTATGAGGATCCCCGAACAAAAGAGAATGAGGTAACAGAGTACACCTTTAACGGAAACGGAGTCCTGTATGCAAAGTGGGAAGCGGATCCCACAAAAGAGCAACCGGACACCTTAATGACGACAGACACCATATACCTGACTGACGAACAATACTATGAGCGAATCTCAAGAATACAAGCCATCATAGAGGAACTTATAGAGAGATACTTAAATACAAAGGGCGCATCGAAAGGTGCGCCCTTTAGTATGTCTTGGAGGAACTCATATGGCAAGTAAAGCACCATCGTACCTGCGAAACGGCAGAGAAATTGTAAGCGGTATTCAGAAGCTTGCATACAGACATCCTGCATACCAAATCTTTCAGGATTGGTTAGAGATAAGTGCCATAGCGATAAGCAATTCGGTAGATTTGGCAAACTTCGAGGACAGAGAAAAACGGTACCTCGAACTTATAAACCAATACAACAAAGAAGAGCAAAATGCTCTGGTTGAATTGTTTGCAACCTTAGTCAGAAACTTAACTGATGAGGTTGAAACAAGCGGAACACCCCGTGATGTGCTTGGCGAAGTCTTTCACGGATTGGAGCTTCATAACAAGTACAAAGGCCAGTTCTTCACTCCCAATCACATCTGTGAGTTCATGGGAAGGGCAGTCCTTGCAGGGGATACAGAAGAGGTTATAAGCGAAAGAGGATTCGTATCAGTATGCGAACCGTGTGTAGGTTCAGGAGGTCTTGTAATAGGCTTGGCTGCCGCAATGGCATACCATAAGCATAATTACCAGACGGAGCTTGTTGTGACTGCATGCGATATAGATATCAAGTGTGTACACATGGCATACCTACAACTGAGCCTATACGGAATACCTGCGAAAATAATACATGGAAACTCGCTCACAGGAGAACAGTGGTCAATCTGGTACACACCGACCTATATAGTCGGATTGTGGGCATTAAGAGAAGGTACGACAATCGAAGATGTGGCAAAAGCAGTCGAGAGTAAAAAAGAAGAAATAATACCGCAAGTGGTAGAAATACCGCAGGAAGAAGTAGAACTGAAAGTCGATGAGAACGGTCAAATAAGACTGTTCTGAAAATAGAATGGAGGTAATAACAATGTTTGGATTTCCAAGCGAAGAAACAGTAAAGAGTCTAAGAGAGCAGTATCCCAAAGGAACGAGAATTGCTCTTAACTATATGAACGATCCATATTCAAAGCTCGAATACGATGACAGAGGAACAGTTGACCATGTAGATGACGCAGGAACAATTCATGTGAGATGGGACTGCGGAAGCGGTCTTGGAATTGCATATGGAGAAGACTCATGCAGAAAACTTACAGAAGCAGAACTTGCTGAAGAACAGAAAATGACAGAAGAACCTGAACAGGAAGAGTCAGGTCCTGAAATGTCGATGTAGGAGGTGCGGAATATGGCTTTAAAAGACAAATTGGTTATTGAAATCAGTGTTGAGCAAATGCATAAGTCGGAATACCATTATGCAGATTTAATACTTCCTGCAACAGATGGACAGATAGAAGATGCAATGCAAAGAGCCAGAGCAGTCGGCAGAGAAGGACACATGCAGTTAAATGTATTAAGCTGCCCGAAGCTTCCTGAACTTGCCGATACAAGACTTGATGCACCGACTATAAAAGAATTGAACTTCCTGGCACAAAGACTTGAGAAACTTACTGAAAATCAACTCATAGGACTAAATGCTCTGTTCGAAACACAAAAGGAAGCAGGGGAATTTGAATTCGGACTTCCCTTGAAAGACTTAATCAATATGACATATGACCTTGATGGGATGACAGTAGTTCCCGGTTTATCAAGTGACCGACAACTTGGAGAATTTGTCAGGGACAATGAGATGGAACCGTATATGCAAAAAATGACCAACGAGACTTTAAAACTACTTGATTTAGAAAAAGTAGGCAAGAAGTTCCGTGAGAGTGAATGTGGTGTATTTTCAAACGGACACTATGTTGCAAGACTCGGATATTGTTGGCCAGAAGTATACGATGGTGAGAATCTGCCTGAACCTGAACGAAAAGCAGTCGGTGGAGGATTTATTCAAATGCTTATCGCAAAATCAGGATTAGAGAACCCTGAAGAAGCAGAAAAGGGAGCAGTTCTTATCGGACTTCCGATAGACACAGAAACTGCAAACACAATAGCACAGGCAGTAGGTGAAGGGCGAATTGAAGATACTGTATACTTCGACTTTCAATCGCCGCTTTCGTGGCTGACAGATGAGGTTTACACCAGTAATGAGTTATTCGGTAAACTTAATAACCTTGCATTCGTATACGAAACACTGAGTGCGGATGACAAGCTTAAGTTTAAGGCAGTAACAGAAGGTCTGCAGTGCAGAGACTTGGATGTTGCAAAAGAAATAATCAATAACCTGGACAAGTATCAGATATCTCACTACACACCCTGCTATGAAACCTATGCTAAAGTGTATATGCAAATAAACCTGCCGACAGATTTCGACATAAGCATCCTTGAAGGATGTAACTTAGCAAATCTCGGAAGAAGACTTTGCGACAGGCTGGATTGTAAGCTGACCGACTACGGAATTATATCCAAAGAGAATGGTCAGATATTTGCAATCGTAACCCCCGAATCAGAAGAGGAGCAGACAGTAGTCCAAGCTGAAGAGCCGGAACAGGAAATGGGAGGAATGCAGATGTGAAAGAGCTTATAAACCAAGATGCTCTGATGACATTCAAGAAGAATGTTCACGATCCCATGATGCAAAGAATCTATGAGCAAACAGAACTCAAAGAAGGATACACTGTTATAGACAGTATGCATATATCATATCTTGACGGAAGAAATTCAGGTCATGACCAGAGAATATATGTAAGTGGATACAAGTTCGAAGATGGTGAAGTAACTCAATACAAAAGAGAAATGCTTGATGCAACGGTTAAAGAATTTATGGAAGGGATAAAAGAAATCCCTTTCGTTTTTGACGGAAATCTTTCAATAGTAGACGAGAACCTTTCCATAAGACTTGAGACACAGTTCTGTTCATCAGACAATGCTGCACCGCTGTTTCCGGAGGTTATGGACATTCAGCCTAAACACAGACTGATGCAGAGTATGGAATACGAAAAAATGAAATTCCTTTATTCTGAGTCGGAAGAACAAATACAGAAAGAAAACGAAGATATGGAATTTGGAGGAATGCAGATGTGATTAACAGAGAAGAAATTTCGAAGAATATACAAAGATTACTGCAGGGATATGCCGATACAAGCAATGATATTAAGGTGACGATCAGAACTCCGAAAGAGGTCGATGTTTATATTGACGGAGAACTCTTTAATACATACTTGATTGAGGAAAAGAAATTCAAAAACAATATTGTTCAGTCTCGAAAAAAGGATGATGATTTCAAGATTACAATTATTCTTTCAAGAGATGACCTTGCAGAAAGAAAATCACAATATATAGGAGCAGAATTGCAGCTCCCGGCAACAGAAAATGAAATCAAAGATGCCTTCGAAAGAGCAAGAATCAATAACGAGAATCAGCACTACACAATGAAAGAGTGCAGGTTATACGGATTTGACCTTGCTGTAGATTTGAAGGCAGAAACTATAGACCTTTCAAAGCTCAACTATCTTGCAAAGGTAATGAGCAGATTCTCCATCTATGAGCATAAGCAGTTCAGAGGATACATGGAAAAGAAAGGTCTTTCTCTTTTGGATATTAACAGTCTTATCAATAATGCATACAATCTGGACAAGTGTGAAATCGTTGACGGAATATACGATGCTGAATCACTTGGAAGAATGTACGTTGATAACGGAATGCTTGATTGGATGGGTTCCTTGCCAAAAGAAGCATGGAATTTTCTTGACTATAAAGCAATAGGCGAAAAGATCAGGGAGTCTGAAGACGGATTATTCACGGAAGACGGATACTTTACATGTAACGATAAGGAATATGCTGAAGTCTATGTCGGAGAGTATTTCCCTGAAACCTTTGAGGATGACAAGTACATATTCAAACTGCTTATCGAATCAAAGAATGGCGAAGTTAAAGATTGGCTCGTGCTTCCTGCATCAAAAGAAGGCAAGGCAAACTTCCTGAAAGAACTTGGTGCGGAATCCTTTGATGAATGTATGCTTATGGCAGT
>JAZNGS010000082.1:0-1645 GCA_045576555.1 Clostridia bacterium
TGTTTTTGTTTCTTATACTTTTTGCACCGTATGCAACTACATTTATTATTCCAAATTCCTTTGTGAAAACTGTGAGAATTCGGTTTGCTTCCTTAAAATCGGACTGCTTTATAACAAGCCCTTTTGTTTTTACCGTTGACATTTTTTCACCTATGCATCAAAACCAAAATTCTTAATAAGTGAATTATTGTTTCGCCAATCAGTTTTCACTTTAACCCATAACTCAAGATATACTTTTTTATCAAGCATTTTCTCAATATCCACTCTTGCCATTGTGCCAATTTTCTTGAGCATTTCCCCATTTTTACCTATAATAATTCCTTTATGCGACATCTTTTCGCAAAAAATACTCGCACTTATCGCTGTGATATTTTTCTTTTCCTGCATCTTTTCAATCTCGATAACTATTCCGTGCGGAACTTCCTTGTCTAAAAGCCACAAAAGCTTTTCCCTTATAATTTCCGCTGCAATCTGCTTTTCAGGCTGGTCAGTAACCATATCATCATAATAATATCGCGGACCTTCCTTGATATACTGACGAATATTATTCATTAAGATTTCAAGGCCTTCTCCTGTTTTTGCACAAATAGGTATGATAGCCTCAAAATCGCATATTGAAGAATAGTCTGCAATAACAGGCAGAAGCAAATCTTTTCTTAATGTATCGATTTTATTAAGCGCAAGAATACAAGGCACTCCCAATCTTGATATACCCTCAGCAATTTCTTTTTCCATTTCCTGTATTCCCTTTGATACATCCACAACGAAAACAATCAAATCAGTTTCGTTCATAGACTCATTCGCAGCCTTAACCATAACCTCGCCAAGCTTGTTGTGAGGCTTGTGTATTCCCGGTGTATCGGTGAAAATGATTTGCTCTTCTTCGGTTGTGTGTATCGCAAGGATTTTGTTTCGTGTTGTTTGTGGCTTGTCCGATGTAATGGCAATCTTCTGTCCGGCTATTTTATTCAACAATGTTGATTTTCCAACATTAGCCATTCCGACTATCGAAACAAAGCCTGACTTGAATTCCTTATTATCCTTAAACATTCTTATTTCCTCCAAAAACTATAAATATAATGTCAAGAATACCTACTGTAAGACACCCAGTAAGTATCCATAAATTTGAGAATATGTATGATAATGTTGCATATATTTTTTCGATATCAAAAAATAACATGAAACCAACAATAATTGACGCTATTGCAAAAAGCAAAACTGCTCCTGCGGCACTGTCTTTAGCAAGACGGGCTGTTTCGCAAATTTCATTGGTTGATGTATCAACTGCATTTTCAATTGCTGTGTTAATAAGTTCTGCTCCTATAACGCAAGATATTGCAGAAAATAGGACTGCCCATTCAACATTTGTTATTCCATAAAAATACGCAAAAATTACTATGAGATTTGCAACAGATAAATGTATTCTCACATTTCTTTCATTTTTAATTGTAGCTAACACGCCTGAAAATGCATTATTAAAGCTATTTGTAAAACTTTTATTTTTCATTTATTTTTCCTTTATTCTCTTGTAATTCCCATTTTATCAAGAATATCCTTTTGTTTTTTGAACATTTCCTGCTCCATATCTTCGGAATGTTCGTGGTCATATCCTAATAGATGAAGCATAGAATGAACAGTTAAAAAT
>JAZNGS010000083.1:0-14105 GCA_045576555.1 Clostridia bacterium
ACAAGAAAAGGCGGAGACCAACAGGAAATCTTTATGCCCCAACAAGTCAAGGAAACAATTTTTGAATATCTTGAACAAGAGAAAAAGACAAGAGAAACAATCGAAAAAGGGCCATTGTTTTTATCTAGAAACGGTGAACGATTTACCGTTGCAGGAGTTGAAAAGCTATTAAAAAACTACTGCCGCACAGTTCAAATCACAAACCCTGACAAAACAAGACCTCACGCATTAAGACGAACTTTTGCGTGTCAGCTTTTAGAAGACGGAGTCGATATAAAAATGGTTGCCGAACTTCTGGGCCACAAAAACATTGAAGTTACCCACAAATACTATGCACAATATAACGCCAAAGCACGAAAAGATATTATGCTCGAACAAGTCCCCGTGCCTGAAGAAATCTATAACCACAGAACCAACTAAACATTGATTTATCTTATACCTAAAAAACATTATTAATTTTTGTTTATAATATCTATATTTTTTGGTTGAATTTTTTTCTTTTTTATAGTATAATAAAATTAAGTGTACTATTATTATTAAAAGGTGAATTTGATGAAAGCTAAAAAGATAATAAAAATAATTTTAATTGTCATTTTGTGTTTGATAGTTTTGTTGGCAGCAGCGGCAATTGCAATCTTTGAGTTTGTAATTAAGCCTAATACAAAGGTTATAACCCAGGCAGTTGAACAGATAATAACAGACGAAGAATTTATTACTGAATTTGAGCTTGAAGATTTGGATATGGGAGAATTATCTGAGATTATCGATGAGGAAATCCCTGATACTCCTGATAATCCTCAAACACCTAATAAACCCAAGAAAGACCAAAGCGAATATAATTCTACATACGATTATGTAAAAGACAATGTTGAAGCAAAAGATTTCAAAAAAGGAGTTACATATGCTTCGAGAATAGACATAGCCTATGTTCTGGGACTTTTAAAGGGCGGATTGACAATCCCTGAAAAAAGAGAATTAAAGGCATATTTAAAAGAACGATTTACAAATGCAGAAATCAATGATGGTATTTCATTATATAACAAATACTCATATTTATTAAAATAAACAAAAGTCGGAAGGAAGGATAAAAATGGATACAAGAACAGTTTTAGTAATCGATGACGAACAGCCAATAGTTGAAATACTTAAATTTAATCTCACCAAAGAAGGATATTCAGTTTTAGAGGCATATGACGGAGCCACAGGCTTGGAGCTTGCTCTTTCCCAAAACCCCGACCTCATTTTGCTTGATGTAATGCTTCCTAAAATGGACGGATTTGAAGTGTGTAGAAAAATCCGCGAAAAATCTTCAGTGCCGATTATTATGCTCACAGCCAAAGAAGAAGAGGTTGACAAGGTGCTTGGTTTAGAGCTTGGTGCTGATGATTATATGACAAAACCTTTCTCTGTTCGTGAATTAACTGCAAGAGTCAAGGCAAATTTAAGAAGAATGACAATTGACAAAACTCTGGATGCAAGCGAGGGCGGAGCAGCTATAACATCAGGCGACCTTATTATAAACACTGAAAGATATGAGGTCAAGAAAAGAGATGTTGTTGTTGACATTACGCTTCGTGAATTTGAACTTTTGAAATTCCTTGCATTGCAACCTGAAAAGATATTCACAAGAGAAAATCTTTTGGAAAAGGTTTGGGGATATGAATATTACGGTGATGTGAGAACAGTTGATGTGACTGTCAGAAGACTTCGTGAAAAAATCGAGGACGACCCAAGTATCCCAAGATATATTATTACAAAAAGAGGCGTTGGCTACTATTTCAACAGGGCGTGATTATAAATGTTTAAAAGCATACAATATAAAATTGTATCGGTTTTTGTCCTGTTGACACTTTCACTCATAACCATTGTCGGCTCGTTTATGGTAGTAAACATTGTGAATTTCTACAACAGGGAATTTTTCGTAATGATGAACAAGGTCTTCAACGAAAAGTTTGTTTACGAACTAAACCAGCTTGCAAAGGGTGATGAGCCTTTAAAAAATGTTGAGGCGGCAGTTTCTTCACATATAGGACCACTTGGAATTGATACATACAGGTTTTATAGTATTTTAGATGCCAAAACAGGAAATGTTTTATCAAGCTCCGACCCATCAAAAGCTTCTGACCTTGATAAAACCGATAATATAATAATGGCGATGTCGGGAAAGACAGGAAACATTGTAAATAACGACAAAAATTATATGGACTATGCAGTTTCGGTCAATCTTGACGGACAAAACAGTTATATAGTATATATTAAAGATACCAAAGAAGAGCTCAACTCAATTACTAATAATGTATTGGTAATTGTTATAGAGTCTCTTTTATTGGCTATTTTGGTGTCTGTTATAATAGGTTATTTGTTCGGAAAAACAATCAGTGTTCCGATTATTAATCTCACAAAGAGAGCAGAGCGTCTTGCTGCAGGCGAATTTGATGTTATTGAGGTTTCAAAGGAAAATGATGAGATTGGAAGACTCTCAAATTCCTTTGGGTTTATGTCGCAGGAGCTCAAAAAAACCATTATAGAAGTAAATGAAGAAAAAACTAAAATCGAGACAATTCTTTTGAATATGACTGACGGAATTTTAGCTTTTGACCTTTCGGGAAAGCTTATTCTTTCAAATCCCGAAGCACAGAAATTCATAAGAAAAGAAGATTTTGATAATCTTAACTTTGACGACTTTTTCAAAAAGATTGATGCAAATATTACTTTGGGTGACCTCATATATATTAAAAATGAAGACTCACCCGAAAGATTAGTTAATTATAATGACAGATATTTGAAACTGAACTATGCAACAATTGAAACTGACAATAAAATCAGCGGAGTTTTGGTTGTTATGCGAGATACAACAAATCAGGAAAAATTGGAGCTTTCAAGACGAGAATTTGTTTCTAATGTTTCCCACGAACTGAGAACTCCATTAACAACAGTAAAATCATATGCCGAAACTCTTATGGATGAGTCTATGACTGACAAAGATTTGCAAAATAGATTTTTATCAGTTATCATCAAAGAAGCGGACAGAATGACAAGAATTGTAAAGGATTTATTAACCCTTTCAAAGCTTGACGAGGCACAAAACGAGGTTGTTGAACCTGATGATATTAACTTGCAAGTGTTATTGGACAGTGTAATTGAAAAAATGTATATTACTGCAAAAAAGAAAAATCAAGAAATTACATATAATCCAATTACTGAAGTGCCTGTATTTAAAAGTAATCGTGATAAACTGGAGCAGGTTATTATCAACATTGTTTCAAATGCTATTAAATACACCTCTGACGGCGGAAAAATCAATATTGTTTCAGGCAGACTTTATAATGATGCCTTTATAAAGGTAATAGATAACGGAATTGGTATTCCAAAAGAAAATATCCCAAGACTATTTGAAAGATTTTATCGAATTGATAAGGCAAGAAGCCGCGACACAGGCGGAACAGGGCTTGGTCTTGCAATTTCAAAGCAAATTATTGAAAATATCGGCGGAACAATAACAATTAATTCGGAATTTGGCCACGGAACCGAGGTTGTTATAACTTTTCCGATTTTGTAATATAATGTTAGACTGTAGTAATGGCTCTGTAACATTTATATGTTATAATGTATATACAAAAATACAATTGAGGTACTGTCTCAATTTCCATATAACATTTTAAAGGAGGTATGCATATGTTTAAGAAATTTATAACCGCTCTAATCTTATGCGCAACATTTGTGTCGGTTATTCCAAGTGTTGGCTTTGCTGATTTCGGAAATACAATTTCATTAACTGAAAAGGGCACATCAACAGATATTATATACATAAAAAGACCTGAATCCCTTTCTGCTTCAACCTCTGACAGAACATATACTATTTCTGCAGTAGGAGAAAAAGGCACAAAAATAAAAGTATATAAATATAATCCGGAAACTGATAACTGTGCAATTATCAAAAACGAAACCTATATCGGAGCAAGCGGACTTTACAGCGTGGTTGTTGATTTGCCTGATAATTCAAATATCTTTATGGTGACTGCTGAAAACTCCAAAGGTTCACAGGCAGTCAGAATTGATATTGACAAAATCAAAAAAAGCACAATAGACAGACTAAAGAGTGTGACAGTAACAATCAGGAACTTTTTCCGCTAATAATTTGAGAGGAAAGTTATGAATAAGGAACGAATAAAAAACATATTGCTTGTGTTCCTGATAGCCATGAATTTTATTCTGGGTAGTAGAATATTGTTTGAGAGAAAATTATGGCCATCAGGCTATAATTTTTTTTCTAATATAACTAATTTGGAACTGACAAGTCTTTATCAGAATATTAAAGATATTTTTTCCGATGAAACAGTTTATAAAAGTCGGTTTTTGTCGCCTGAAAAGATTTTGATTAACACAGGCGACCAGACCACAAGGCTCTCTCTTACCCATCAGGACGCAGAGTTTGATGGCATTTTGGAAGAGGCTTATATGGTGCTTCAAAAGGCATTTTCCGATGCTGAAATTCCGATAAGTGAAATAACAAGAGAAGAGTTTTATTCTGCACTCAATTCAGGCTCGGTGTATCTTGAATATGCCGCCCAATACAAAACAGCTCTTTTTGCAAAACTAATCGGAACAAGCTATGAAAAAACAACAGAAATTCCAAACACCTTTTCCGATGTTGCAATCTCCTATTCCCCAAAAACCTGTGTGTTTATTGCAGATATAGAAAATAATTTGTTTTATAAAATCAATGTAAATAAAAGCAGTGAAAATCTTGTTATTAAAATCAGCGAATGTGTTGAAGCAAGACAAGACTCAAATCGTCCGATTATCAATTATTCTTATGACTTGAAATTTGACCAGCCATTTGGAGCGCAAAAAACCACCTTAAACCCATTGATACAAGTCTATTCAAGCACAGAAGAATATCCGACACTGATTTCAAACAATCCTGTTTCGGAAAGAAGTGTATTAGACAATATTCTAAAAGTATTTGAAATGAATCCGAACACCATAAGCAGATATACCCAGGCAGGCGGAACAACAGTTTTTGTTGAAAATGATGCAACATTGAAAATTGACAAAAACGGATATTTAGAATACGAAAAAACTCTTATGTCCTCAGAAATCAACGATGAATATTCTATGCTGACAACAGTTTTATCAATGGCAGACGGAGTTAATAAGGCAATTAAAAACGAAAACACAATGGGCATTTCAAAAGTACATTCTTCAACAAGCGGAATTATAGCACTTGATTATATTGCAGGCGGACTGCGCGTTAATCTCAATTCCGATAAGCTCTCTCATGCAGTTGAGGCAGAAATTGAAAACGGACAGCTAAAAACCTACAGACAACTCATAAGAAACTATGAGGTTACAAACAAAAAGACTAAGCCAATGGAATTTTTAGAGGCTTTGGATAATGCGATTTTGGAATATGCAAAGTCGATGAATGAAATTAACATTGACCAGATGTATGTCGGATATTCGGATAATGCAGAAATAGGCGAGAAAAATGCGGAATGGATAGTTGATGTGGACAATGTTATAATCGGTGAATAAAGGAGGGAACAAAAGTGAACTGGAGCAAGGTAAAATCTATTATGATTGTCTTTTTAATACTTGTTAATTTATCACTTCTTTCCTACATAGTTTATGAAGAAATATCCGAAAATAACAGGAACGCACATATGGCTGAAGCTGTAACTGCACTTTTATCCACAAGAAATATATCTGTGGACAAAAAGCTTGTTCTGGAGAGTTCCGAAAAAACAAGCGCGCAAAGCGTTTATGTTGATAATGTTATTCCTGATTATGAATCCTTTTCAAAATCCGTGCTTGGAGAAAATATGATTTTGGAAAATTCCAATAAATATAAATCAGAAAATGCAACAATTTCTTATAAGGGCGACTACTTTGAAATAAAATCACTAAAAGATAAAGTTTTATATGAAGAAAAAATAAATAAGTTAAACGCATCAAGAATTGCAGAAAAATATCTTAACTCACTTGGCTTTGACACAAAAAAATCAGAGAAAAATTTGACCCAAGAGGATGATAATTTTAAAGTGACCTTTAGCAACAAAATATACGACCTCCCTGTTTTTAAAATTGGTGTTACACTTGAAATGAATGAGGCTGGTATTCATTCTGTTTACGGAAGCTGGTATAATATAAACGCACAGAATTCATCACTTCTCCAATTAAAGAGCATTTCAGGAGTTTTGGTTGAATATATGAACAAAAAAACCGGTGCATCGGAAATCACCAATATTTCTCTTGGCTATTCTATGCTTGAATCAGGCACATTTCACGAAAGCGTTTTGCTAACTCCTGTCTGGAAAATAACCAGTAAAAATGGCGACATATTATACATTGATGCAAGAGAAAATAACTGATTAGAAAGGTATAAAGATATGCGTGCAAATTTGAAATTTTTGATAAATTCCACTCTTTCAGAAGATATGGGAATTGATTTAGGCTCTCACAACACCTTGATTTACATACAAAACAAGGGGATTCTTCTTAATGAGCCATCATACATTGCTCTTGACACAAGAACAAACGAGCTTGTTGCCATTGGCAGCGAAGCATATGAAATGATTGGCAAAAATCCGAGATTTACCAAAATTATCTGTCCGATTGAAAACGGGGTTGTTACTGATATAGATTTGGCAGTGAGAATGATTGGTGAATTTATCAATATCGTTTATAAAAAAACTTTATTAAAACCAAGAATTATGGCATCTATTCCATCGGACTTAACAGAGATTGAGCGCCATTCCATAATCGAGGTTTTGAGATTGTCAGGTGCAAGAGCGGTTTATTTGATTGATGCTCCGCTTGCTGCAGCTGTCGGCGCAGGGTGCGACATATCCCTTGCAAGGGGTATGCTTGTTGCCAATATCGGCGCAGGAAGATGCGATGTTTCTTCAATTTCACTTGGACGAGCTGTGACAAAAAAATCAATCAGGGTTGCAGGCAACACCTTTACCCACGATATAATAAAACACATGAAAAATACGCATAACATAAATATTGGCTACCAAACTGCCGAAAATATTAAAAAGACAATCGGTTGTGCTTATCCTCTGGAAAAGATAGCATCAATGAATATATCGGGCTGTGATGCCACAAGCGGTATGCCCCGTTTTATCAGTATTAATTCAGAGGAGATAAGAGAATGTCTGATGTCTTCTGTTATGAAGATTTCCGATTTGATTAAAACTGTTATTCAGGATACTCCGCCGGATCTTATTTCCGATATCACCGATGACGGAATTTTGATAACAGGCGGAGGTGCAATGCTATTTGGTCTTGATAAGTTTTTGCGTATGGAATTAGGACTAAAAGTCTTTTTGGCAGACAATATGCAAGGCTGCGTCATAAACGGAATTGGCTCGGAGCTTTCAAAGCTTGATTTGCCTGATGCACAGGGAGGAAAATTCTATAATGCACTCGATTGACCTTTTGGAAAACGAACAGCTTGACGATTTAGAGCTTGGTGGAATGAAGATAATTCAAAAAAAAGATGGGTTCAAGTTTGGAACAGATGCGGTTTTGTTATCCGATTTTGCTAAAGATATTCCCTCAAATCATACTCTTGATTTATGTTCAGGCACAGGGATAATCGCATTTTTGCTATATGGAAAAAGCAAGACAAGAAATTTTACTCTAATTGAAATCCAAAAAGAAATGGCCGAAATGGCACAAAGGTCAGTTATTTTAAACGGACTTTCGGAGCATATCCGCATTGTTTGCGATGATTTGAAAAATTCAGCAAAAGTTTTCGGAAAGCGTCAATTTGATTTGATAACCTGTAACCCACCATATATCCGAAACAGTGTCACAAACGAAAATGACGCAAAAACAATATCTCGTCACGAGGTTTTATGTAATCTTGAGGACATCATCAGCGTATCGTCTGAGCTTATGAAAACTACAGGCAGACTTGCTATTGTGCATCGTCCGTCAAGAGTTGCAGAACTTTTGTATTTAATGAAAAAATATAAAATTGAGCCAAAAAGAATGAGATTTGTTCATAAAACTATATCCTCTCCCCCTGTTTTAGTTTTGGTTGAAGGAATGTATGGAGCAAAAAGTGATATTAATGTGCAAAAACCATTGATATTATATAATGAGGATATGAGTGAAACAACTGAATTAAAAGAAATTTATGGTTTCTTGCAAAAGAATAGAGGAGAAAATTAATGAGTGGAACACTTTATCTTTGTGCCACACCGATAGGCAATCTTTCCGATGTGTCAAAAAGATTTATTGAAACATTGGAGCTTGTTGATATAATTGCCGCCGAGGACACAAGAGTTACAATAAAACTTCTAAATCATTTTAATATAAAAAAACAACTCACAAGCTATCACGAACATAACAAGCGTGAGAAAGGCGAATATTTAGTGTCCCTATTAAAAGAGGGCAAAAATGTTGCCCTTGTTTCCGATGCTGGCACTCCTGCTATATCCGACCCGGGCGAAGACTTGGTGAAACTCTGTATTGAAAATGATATAAATGTAACCTCAATCCCTGGCTGTGTTGCGGCAGTTAATGCGCTTATCCTTTCAGGGCTTTCCACAAAGAGATTTTCTTTCGAGGGATTTTTGTCGGTCAACAAAAGGCATAGAAAAGAGCATCTTGCATCACTAGCTAAAGACACACATACAATGATTTTTTATGAAGCACCACACAAGCTCACCTACACACTCTCCGATATGGCAGAGGTTTTCGGCAAAGAAAGAAAAATTGCATTGGTGAGAGAACTGACAAAAATTCACGAGGAAGTTTTAAGACTGACCCTTGGTGAGGCAATAGAAAAATTTAATATTGACAAACCAAAAGGCGAATATGTTATAGTTGTTGACGGTTGTTCTCAAGCAGAAATTGAGGAAGATGCAAAATGGTGGATTGATATGTCTGTTACAGAACATATTGAATATTATATAAATACAGGTCTTGACTCAAAGGAGGCAATCAAGAAGACTGCTGTGGACAGAGATGTTCCAAAAAGAGATGTTTATAACGAATATCACAAATCATAATGAGGTGAATTGATATGAGCGATAAAATTTCAGCAAAAAAGGCTGCCCTGCTCGGTGCAGGTGCAGCTGTTATATATGGTTTTGCAAAAGGAAAAGGCATTTTTAATATCCCAAGATTTTATAGTCAACATAAAGCAGTTGAAAATTATCTAAACACTTATCACAATGGTGCAAACCACGGAGATATTATTAAAACAAAAAACGGTTGGATGTGCGTTGTCAATATTGACAAGCAACAGATTTTATTAAACATTCAAAAATCAGAAGACGGAAACTATATTTTTTCAGAAGAAAAATTTAAAGGGGAATAGCAAATAGCTATTCCCCTCTTTATTTTATTTCTCAAGTGAATGAATTTTATCAATTCTTGTTTGATGTCTTCCGCCCTCAAACTCTGCACCAAGCCATGCATCAACAATCTTAAATGCAAGCTCTCTGCCGATAACTCTGCCGCCCATACAAATCACATTTGCGTTGTTGTGGCGTTTAGTCATTTCAGCACTATAGACATCGTGACAATGAGCTGCTCTTATTCCATTTATTTTGTTTGCCGCAATTGAAATTCCAATTCCTGTTCCGCAAACTAAAATTCCATTTTCACACTCACCATTATTAATTGATGCACAAACCTTTTGTGCTATGTCAGGATAATCAACACTTGATTCATCATAACATCCGAAATCCTTGTATTCTACTCCCTTTTCATCAAGATATTTCTTGATGTGTTCCTTTAATTCGTAACCGCCGTGGTCACTTCCAATTGCTAACATTCCTTTTTCTCCTTTTCTTCAAGTTCTCTTTCTGCTTGTGGTTTTCTCAAATATATTGGTGCTAATTCATAGCAAGAAATCGCTTTCCCCTCATCATAGAGCTTTTTTGCAGCCGCTGCAAGACCTGATGCCCTCTGTTCATTTGCACTAACAGGTGCAAAAACTGCTTTTTCTCCTAATTTTTCCCTAATATATTCCTTGTGAACACTTACTCCGTCACCCAAAAATACAACCTTTTTATCCGATGATAAAAACTCATCAATAAGTTCATCAACCGACAAGGCTCTTGGTGCTTGGATTTCGTTAATTTCACCGTCATTCCATTCATAAACAGCATTATATACCTGATTTCGTCTTGCATCCAAAATCGGCGAAATTGTATATTCACAAAACGGCAGATTATATGCCATTGCAGTTAAAATACTGACACCAACAACCGGTATATCCAAAGCATGAGCAAAGCCTTTCACCGCTGACACACCAATTCTCAAGCCTGTAAATGAGCCTGGTCCGTTTGCAGATGCAATCAAATCAATATTGGAAATTTCAAGCTCTGATTGTTTTAAGGCACTGTCTATCATAGGCATAAGGGTTTGCGAGTGTGTTTTCTTTGTGTTTACCAAAATCTCACAGACCAGCTTTTCATCATCAGTCACCGCAACAGTTGCAACATTTGATGAAGTGTCAACTGATAATATCTTCATCGCTTCAAATCCTTTCTATGCTGATTTTTCGATAATCCTCGTGCTGATCATAGTCCTTTTCGATTGTGATTTCATATCGCGTATCAGGGAGAATTTCTGCAATTTTCTCCGACCACTCAATCAAGGTAATTCCATCGCCATAGACATATTCCTCATATCCGATTTCATACATTTCATCACAATCTTCAATTCTGTAAACATCAAAATGATACACAGGCAAACTTCCGCCCTCATAACAGTTTATCACAGTGAATGTGGGAGAAGAAATCGGCTCCATAAATCCGAGTGCTTTCACAAGTCCCTGCACAAATGCAGTTTTGCCTGTTCCCAAATCTCCGTTCAGACAAACCACATCGCCGGCTTTTAAGTCTTTTGAAAATGCCTTGGCAATATTCTCGGTTTCCTTGGGACTGTTAGAATTATATATCATATCAGAATAACCCCGTAATTTTTCCGTTTTCGTCTATATCAATATTGTTTGCAGCAGGTACTTTAGGCAATCCCGGCATAACCATAATATCGCCTGTTTCAACAACTATGAAGCCTGCTCCGTTTGATACTCTCACCTTTGAAACTGTGATTTCAAAATCTTCAGGTCTTCCCAAAAGTGCAGGGTTATCAGAAAGTGAGTATTGAGTTTTTGCCATACAGATTGGTTTTTTGTCAAGTCCCAAATCTTCAAGCTGTTTGATTTGCTTTTGAGCTTTTGTGGTGTATACTGCACCCTTACCGCCATAAATTTTTGTAACAATTTCATTAATCTTTTCCTTGATTGAAAGATTTACATCATACAAAGGCTCAAATTCAGATTTTTGTGTTTCAATAGCCTTAACTACCTTTTGGGCAAGGTCAATTCCGCCCTCTCCGCCTTTTGCGAACACTTCGGACAAGGATACTTCAACACCATATTTTGCACAGGCATCAATTACAGCCTTTAATTCAGCATCTGTATCTGTGTCAAAGCGATTTAGCGCAACAACAACAGGCACCTTGTAGCTCTGCATATTTTCAATGTGCTTCAATAAGTTAGGAATACCCTTTATCAAAGCATCAACATTTTCTTCTTTTAAATCAGCCTTTGCCACTCCGCCATTATATTTTAACGCTCTTACAGTTGCAACAATAACAACCGCATCAGGCTTCAACCCGGCAAATCGGCACTTGATATCCATAAACTTTTCAGCACCAAGATCTGCACCAAAGCCTGCCTCTGTGATTGCATAGTCGGCCATTTTGAGAGCTAGTTTTGTTGCAGTTACGCTGTTACATCCGTGCGCAATATTAGCAAAAGGACCACCGTGAATGAAGCAAGGTGTGTTTGCTAAAGTCTGAACAAGGTTTGGCTTTATTGCATCCTTTAAAAGAACTGTCATTGCACCCTGTGCGTTCAAATCCTTCGCAAAAACAGGCGCACCGCTTCTGTTATATCCGATAATAATTTCACCAAGTCTATACTTTAAATCATCAAGGTCAGTTGCCAGACACAAAATTGCCATAATTTCCGATGCAACTGTTATCATAAATCCGTCCTGACGGGGAACTCCGTTGATTTTTCCGCCCAAAGCAACAACAACATCTCTCAATGCTCTGTCGTTCATATCAAGAACTCTTTTCCACACAATATTTGAAACATCAATGTCTAATTGATTGCCCTGATGAATGTGATTATCAATCATAGCTGACAAAAGATTGTTTGCAGCAGTGATTGCGTGCATATCACCTGTGAAGTGAAGATTTATGTCCTCCATTGGCACAACCTGACTATAGCCGCCACCTGCAGCACCGCCTTTTACGCCCATAACAGGTCCCATTGATGGCTCACGGAGTGCCAAAAGACACTTTTTGCCAATCAAAGTAAAAGCATCTCCAAGACCAACAGTTGTGGTGGTTTTTCCCTCACCTGCAGGAGTTGGATTGATTGCAGTCACCAAAATAAGCTTTCCGTCAGGGTTTTTGCTCACTCTTTGGACCAATTCCTCTGACATCTTTGCTTTATATTTT
The DNA here is from genome assembly GCA_045576555.1 of Clostridia bacterium. Taxonomy (GTDB): domain Bacteria; phylum Bacillota; class Clostridia; order UBA1381; family UBA1381; genus RGIG1988. Next base: position 12,505 of record JAZNGS010000083.1, read on the forward strand.
CCGTAAAATTCTAACTCTTCTTCCTTGATTCCGATTGATGCGGCAACTTCCTTAATGTGCTTCATTTTAGCGCTTTGAGCAATTTCAATATCTGTTAACATAGTTAATTCCTCCGTCAAATATTAGTATGAACAAACCAGGCTATACCATTATGGCACAGCCTGGATTGTTATGTATTCTTATTTGTTATGGAAATAATTTCTATCGTCTGTAACCTTCTTCAAAAGCATTTCCAATCTTCTCTCAACATCACCTAAAATGTCATCTGCATATTGGTCGCTGTCTGTTATAAGCTTTGTTGACTGTGCCTTAGCATCTTCAACCAAGTTGTTTGCATATTCCTGTGCCTGCTTTGTGATTTCGTTTTCATCAACCATCTGAATCATCTTTGCTTCAGCAGTCTTAATCATAGAATCAGCTCTTGCTTCAGCTTCAGATATAATTCTTTCTCTTTCTTCTTTCACCCATTTAGCTTCCTTAACTTCGTCAGGATATGAAAGACGCATTTCCTGAATATAATCAAGAATATCCTCTTTGTCCAACAAAATTTTTCCGCTTAGTGGTACAGTAGGTGCCTTATCGATAGTTTCCTCCATCAATTCAATGATTTCCATTATGTCCATTGTTCAAAACTCCTTACTTTATATTTTTAAATTTTGTTTTAATTTTCTCTATGTTACATTTGGGAACAAAATCCTCAAGCTCGCCCTCGTATTTTGCAACCTCTTTAACCACGCTTGAGCTGATATATGAAAATTTACTGTCTGTCATCATAAAGACAGTTTCAAATTCAGGGTCTAACGCCTTATTTAATAGTGCTATCTGGAATTCATACTCAAAATCGGCAACTGTTCTCAAACCTTTTATTATAACAGTGGCATTGTTTTGTTTAGCAAAATCAACCAACAATCCTGAAAAAGCATCACATGACACATTCTCCATATCCTTGATTGCCAAATCAATCATTTCTTTTCGCTCTTGGGCAGTAAAAATTGGGCTTTTGTTTGAATTGTCAAGAACTCCTACAATGACCTTATCATATAGCTTTGATGCTCTTTTGATAATGTTCAGATGTCCGTTTGTCAAAGGGTCGAAACTACCCGGATAAACTGCAATTCTCATAACCCATCATCCTCTTTTGTAAACTGTAATATAGGTCCTGCCATACTTTCGTTGTTTTAAAACTTCCAATTCCGAAAACTCGCCGTGTTCGTCAGTATTGTCACTTTCCAAAACAATTATTCCTTCTTCACAAAGAGCATTTGTTTTCACAATCTGCTCAATTATCGGAGAGATTATTCCCTTATTGTATGGAGGGTCCAAAAATATAATGTCAAAACTGTTTTTGTTTTCGTTAAGAAATTGCTCTGCTGATTTATGAAAAATTCGCATCTGCCTGGTAACTTTTAATTGCTCGGCATTATGAGTTATAAGCCCAATCGTCTTTTTGTCAATATCGCATATGGTGCCGAATAGAGCACCTCGGCTGATTGCCTCAAGACTCAATGCACCACTCCCTCCGAAAAGGTCAAGCACATTTGCCTCCATAATATAATCCGAAATAAGATTGAACAATGACTCTCTTACCCTGTCAGTTGTCG
>JAZNGS010000084.1:0-1565 GCA_045576555.1 Clostridia bacterium
CAATATGTTTACTTCGGCAGTTAAATACTTTAAATAATCAGGAGGGAATAACAAATGGCAAAATATTATAATGAACCATCAAGAACATTCAGCGAGTATTTATTGATACCCGGATATACTTCAAGAGAGTGTATTCCTGCAAATGTGTCATTGAAAACACCTTTAGTAAAGTATAAAAAGGGCGAGGAAGAATGTCCGATTTCTTTGAACATTCCTTTGGTTTCTGCTATTATGCAGTCAGTTTCAAATGATACCTTGGCAATTGCCTTGGCAAAAGAGGGCGGAATGTCTTTCATTTATGGCTCACAATCAATTGAAGATGAGGCAGCAATGGTTGCAAGAGTAAAGAGCTACAAGGCAGGCTTTGTCGTGAGCGATACACAGCTTTCACCAAAAAGCACTTTGGCAGATGTCTTGGAAATTGTTGAAGAAACAGGACATTCAACTATTGCGGTAACTGATGACGGAACTGCAAACGGAAAGCTTTTGGGTATCATCACAAGCAGAGATTATCGTGTAAGCAGAATGAGCACAGATGTATGCGTAACAGAGTTTATGACTCCGTTTGAAAACCTAATCACTGCTCCTGAAAACACAACTTTGAAAGAAGCAAACGATATTATCTGGGAACACAAGCTAAATTCCCTTCCTATAATAAATGATAAACAACAGCTTTTATATTTCGTATTTCGTAAGGACTACACAAGCCACAAAGAGCATCCTAACGAAATTCTAGATAAAGAAAAGAGATATATGGTTGGTGCAGGTATCAACACTCTTGACTATGAAAAGAGAGTTCCGGCACTTGTTGAAGCAGGTGCAGATGTGCTTTGTATCGACTCATCAGAGGGTTACACAATCTGGCAAAAGCAAACTATTGATTTTATTAGAGAAAAATATGGCGACAGCGTTAAGGTCGGAGCCGGAAATGTTGTTGACAGAGAAGGCTTTATGTTCCTTGCAGAAGCAGGTGCTGACTTTATCAAGGTCGGTATCGGCGGTGGCTCAATTTGTATAACAAGAGAAACAAAAGGTATCGGAAGAGGTCAGGCAACTGCAGTTATTGAGGTTGCAGCGGCTCGTGATGAATACTATGAAAAGACAGGTATCTATATTCCAATCTGTTCTGACGGTGGTATCGTTCACGATTATCATATGACTTTGGCGCTTGCAATGGGTTCAGATTTCATTATGCTCGGAAGATATTTTGCAAGATTTGACGAAAGCCCAACTGCTAAAATCAACATTAACGGAACATATGTTAAGGAATATTGGGGTGAAGGCTCAAACAGAGCAAGAAACTGGCAAAGATATGACCTTGGCGGAAAGTCAAAGCTATCATTCGAAGAGGGCGTTGACTCGTATGTAACATATGCGGGAAGCCTTCACGATAATGTTGAAAAGAGCTTGTATAAGGTTAAGTCAACAATGTGTAACTGCGGTGTTACAAATATTCCTGATTTGCAAAGGGATGCAAAACTTACAGTGGTTTCTTCAACAAGTATCATTGAGGGTGGATACCACGATGTAACTTTGAAAACTGCAAATTCTAAAATTTAATTTAT
>JAZNGS010000085.1:0-5784 GCA_045576555.1 Clostridia bacterium
CTCCGAAAAGTCGTCTGTTTCCTTTAAGAATTTTTCAATCAATTCAACAAGGGATGAAAAATCATCAAGGCTCATTGTTTCAACAGATGTGTGCATATATTTTAGAGGAATTGATAAAAGCCCTGTTGCAATACCGCTTCCTGCAACCTGTATCGCCCAGGCATCTGTGCCTGTGTCGCCGTTTGATACCTCAATATTGGTTTTAATATCATATTTTTTGGCAATCTCTTGTAGCTTTTGGGAAACTTTCTGGTGAATGTTAGGTCCGACAGTTATAACAACACCGCTACCTGCATCAAATGCCTCTTTTGAATTGTCAGGAGTAACTGCGTGGCAAACATCAATTGCTATTGCAAAATCAGGCATAACGGAGAAGGAAGAAACCTTTGCACCTCGCAAACCGACTTCCTCCTGAACAGAAATTGATGCATACAAATCTGCATTAATGTCTGCATTTTTAAAAACCTCAAGAACTGCTGAAACACCTGCTCTGTCATCAAGTGTTTTTAAACTCAAATTATTATTTAAAAGTTTTCCGACGGATTGAGATAGTGTCACAGGAGTTCCTATTATGATGTTTTCATTCACCTCTTGGGCATCTAACCCGGTATCTATTGACATATCTGTTATTTTAATGATTTTGTCTGCCTCATCAGACTCCTGAAGATGAGGAGGTTTCGCACCGATAACACCCTTTATATCTCTTTTTCCGTGAACAATTACCTCTGCACATGGAAGAATTCTTGCGTCAACACCTCCGATGTTCACAAAGGAAAGAAAACCATTTTCGTCAATGTCGGAGACCATAAGACCAATTTCATCACAGTGCGCCTCCAGCATAATTTTTTTGTTTCCCTTTTTTCCTTTTTTGAGCGCAATTATATTTCCCAAAGCATCTGTTTTAATTTCGTCACAGTATGGGGAAAATAGTTTTATAATTTCGTCGGTTATTCTATATTCAAAGCCTGAAATTCCTCTTAAATCAGAAAGTGCTTTAATAGTATTTTCCAAAAAATTTCATTCCTTTCATAGTTCATTAACAAGTTTTTTGAAAAGATTTCCTCTTTCTTCAAAGTTATTGAACATGTCAAAACTTGTGCTTGCCGGGGAGAGAAGAACAACATCATTTTTTATTGCATTCTCTCTTGCCATTCCAACTGCCTCGGAATATTCCGACACCCTTATAACTTTAACACAAGGCTCAATATTTTTGTCTTCATATGCTTTATTCAAGGCATTTTCAATTGCATCAGCGGTAGCACCGATTAAAATTAAAACCTTAACCTTTTCAATTATTGCTGGACCAATTTCATCATATTGAATTCCTTTGTCCTTTCCGCCTGAAATCATAATGACCTTATCGGGAAAAACTTTTAGAGTGTTAATTGTGCGGTTAGGGCTTGAGTCGATTGAGCTGTTGTAATAACAAACACCGTCTAATTCTCTCACCAATTCAATTCTATGCGCAACTCCACCAAAGCTTTTTGCAACCTTATTAATTGAATCCTTGCTTGCTATTTCGCTGACTGCACCGATTGCCGCCATATAGTTTTCGACATTATGCATACCAGGTAATTTTATGCCGGATAGCTTTAAAATTTCTTCATCATTCAAATAAATGCTTTCGTTTTTAATGCATATGTTTGCATCTTTTTTTGATGAAAATTTTAATAGCTTGCCGCAAGCTGATTTTCCGATTTCATCAGTCACATCGTTTGACGCATTAACAATTAAAACATCATTTTCGTTTTGATATTTCATAATGTTTTTCTTCGCATCAATGTATTCTTCGTAATCCTTGTGCATATCAAGATGATTTGGGGTGATGTTTGTCATTACTGCAATATGCGGAGATTTTTTCATTGTATGAAGCTGAAAACTTGAAAGCTCCAATACAACAATATCACTTTCCTCCATTTGACCAACCTCTGTCAACAATGGGTTTCCGATATTTCCGCCTAACCAGGTCTTATAACCCTCTTCGGTAAGAATTTTATGTATGAGAGTTGTTGTTGTGGTTTTTCCGTCACTGCCTGTTACAGCGATTATTTTGCAAGGACAAATGTCAAAAAACACTTCCATTTCGGAGGTGATTATAGCGCCTTTTTCCTTTGCTGATAAAAGCTCTGGGACATCAAATCGCATACCCGGAGTCTTGAAAATAATCTCTGCATCAATGTCGGAGAGATAATCCTCACCAAGATTTAAAGATACACCCAAGTTTAAAAGTTCGGTTGCAGTTTCTCCGAGTTTGTCGCTGGTTCTTTTGTCACACGCAGTAACTACCGCACCAAGTTTCACAAGATATTTAACCAATGGAAGATTGCTGATACCAATTCCGAAAACAGTAACCTTTTTGTTTTTCATATCCTTTTCAAATTGGATTAGATTGTTATTTTTCATAGTTTTCCTCCAAAAATGCTGACAATAGCGAAATTACTGATTGTAAATCATTTTTATCAATCATCTCTGACGGAGAATGGATATATCTTGTCGGAATAGAAATTCCGCCTGTTTTTACTCCTGTGCCTGATAAGGAAATTGCTCCTGCATCAGTTCCGCCATAGTTCATAACTTCAAGCTGATATGCTATATTATTTTTTGCTGCAAGCTCTGCCAATTTACTTCTCACAAAGGAGTCGCACAAAACTGAACGGTCCATAATTTTTATTGCCGCACCGCCTGAAAGTTTTGTTGCCATTTTTATTCCGTTTGGAGTATCGCCTGTGTCGGTCACATCAATTGCCAAAGCATAGTCAGGAGCAATTGAAAAGGCAGAGGTTTTAGCGCCTCTTAAACCCACCTCTTCTTGAGATGTGAAGACAAAATATAAGTCGTTTTGTGATTTTATGTTTTCAAGAACTTTCAAAAGAACATAACAACCGCAGCGATTATCAAGAGCCTTTGATATGATAGAATTTTCGTTTTCATAAAAATCGCCGCAAAAAACTGCCATATCTCCGATTGAAACCAATTCTTCGCAAGATGCTTTGTCTTTTGCGCCAATGTCTATATACATTTTTAAAATTTTTCTCTCTTTGTTTTCTTCCTCCGAACCGATTACTCCGACAACTCCGTTTTCAAAGCAAACGCGTCTTCCCAATAAATCCTTGTTATAAAGACCGCCGACTGAAGAAAATCTTATAAATCCATTTTCATCAATTAATGTAGCAATTACGCCGATTTCGTCCATATGAGCAGCCACCATAATTTTTTTGCCAGTCCCTTTTTTTCTGACAATAAGATTTCCCAATGCATCAGTATAGATTTCGTCTGCAAATGGTGAGGCAATTTCTTCGATAACTTTTCTTATTTTATCTTCTCTGCCCGAAGGGCCATAAGTTTCGGTAAGTTTTTTTAATATATCCATAATTTTACTCCTGTTTTTTATTATAGATTAATTATATTATTTTATTTTCGATGTGTCAATTATTTATCCCAAATTGATAAATATAATTATAATTTATGCATAAAATAAAAATATATAAGAAGAATTAAAATTTGAGTTGATAAAATGGAGAAAGTATGATATAATCAAATTATCAAATGAGAATATTTAAGGAGGTCATAGTATGGAAAACAAGGATAATGTTATTGAAGAAATAGTTGAAGTGCCTTTAGAAAATGAAAAGTCAGATACAGTTAAAATATCTCCTGATGTCGTTGCAACAATTGCAGGAGTGGCAACAACAGAAATCAATGGTGTTGCAGGAATGTTCACCTCCTTTGCAGGCGGAATTGCTGAAAAGCTGGGCGCGAAGAAAAGTCCTACAAAGGGAATTAAGGTTGAAATAAAAGAAAAAAGTGTGATAATAGATTTGTATATTGTTGTTGAGTTTGGAATAAGAATTCCTGAACTTGCATGGGAAATTCAGGAAAGCGTTAAAAACAATGTTGAAACAATGACAGGTCTTGTGGTTGAAAAGGTAAATGTTCATATAGATGGTATCAGCTTCAAAAAGTCTGAAAGTGAAGCAAAAGATGTTGACTTGGAAGATGACGAGCTTATAATCGAGGAAACTATTTTAGAGGAAATTCCTGAAGATGATGAAAAGGACGCATTCTAAACTATGAAAATAGGCGGCTTGGAATTAGACAATAATATTTTTCTGGCACCAATGGCAGGGGTAACTGACCTGCCATTTCGTCGTATGTGCAGAGAATATGGCTGCGGATTGGTATATTCGGAAATGGTCAGCGCAAAAGGACTTTTTTATAAAGACAAAAAGACAGGAGCACTGATGAAACTTGATGAAAAGGAAAAACCTGCCGCGATACAGATTTTTGGGAGCGAGCCTGATATAATCGCATCTGTCATACCACAGGTTGAGGCAGTCGGTGCTGATATTATTGATATTAATATGGGTTGTCCGACTCCGAAGATTGTGAATAATGGCGATGGAAGTGCATTGATGAAAAATCCCAGGCTTGCAGGAAAGGTAATAAGGGCAGCGGTTGATGCATCAAGTGTTCCTGTGACGGTGAAATTTAGGACAGGCTGGGACAGCGAAAATATAAATGTATGTGAACTTTCACGAATTGCCGAGGCAAACGGAGCATCAGCAATAACAGTCCACGGAAGAACAAGAGAACAGTTTTATTCAGGCAAGGCTGACTGGAAGATAATAAAACAGGTTTGCAAGGCTGTGAAAATTCCTGTTATTGGAAATGGAGATATTTTTTGTGCAGAGGACGCAGTAAATATGTTTAACCAAACAGGCTGTGACGCAGTTATGATAGGAAGAGGAGCGCAAGGGAATCCGTTTTTGTTTACACAAATTAAGGAACTTATAAAAACAGGAAAAGTGAGCTTTTATCCTACATATAAGCACAAGATTGAATGTGCGAAAAAACTGCTCATTGAATTGGTGGCAGAAAAAGGCGAAAACAGGGGAGTTAAGGAAGCGAGAAAGCACATAGCCTGGTTTATAAAGGGATTACCTGAAAGCACACAGGTGAAAACAACTGTTTTTAAGTTAACAAAAGAAAAAGATGTTTTAGATATACTTGATGAATATATGATAAGGAGTATAAAATATGAAGAAGATTGCCAGATTTGAAAAAGTTTCAAAAAAACAATTTAGTGAAGCCTGGGTTGACACTTTTAAAAATGAGGAAAATGTATATGATGAGATAAAACTACCAAAAAGAGCAACAAAAGGCTCTGCAGGTTATGATTTTTTCTCGACAGTTGATTTTTCTCTTGCGCCTGGTGAGAGCATAAAAATTCCTACAGGCATAAGGTCATATATTGAGGATGGTTGGGTTTTGAAGATTTACCCAAGAAGCGGTCTTGGATTCAAGTTCCGTCTTCAGCTTAATAATACAGTTGGAATTATTGACAGCGATTATTATAATTCAGATAATGAAGGTCATATTTTCATAAAGATAACAAATGATTCCAAAGAAGGAAAAACTGTTTCAATCAAAAAAGGTGAGGCATTTGCACAAGGTATATTCTTGGAATATGGAATTACTTATGATGATGATACAGAGGAAATCAGAAACGGCGGTTTTGGCAGCACATCAAAAAATTAAAAAATATTAAAAAAACTGTTGACAAACTCATATTCTTTTGCTATAATAGGTTTGTTGACGGCATGGAGAGATGTCTGAGCGGTTGAAAGAGCCGGTCTTGAAAACCGGTGAGGTGCGAGCCTCCGTGGGTTCGAATCCCACTCTCTCCTCCATTTTTTTTTATATTTTTTGGGTAGCATACGAAAAAAGTCAACGCTTCGGCAGTGTTTGACAGGTATGCATCAGCTTATGGAAAAGTACTCAAGA
>JAZNGS010000086.1:0-1900 GCA_045576555.1 Clostridia bacterium
AGCGGGTCTTAGGAAGACAAGACTCACTGACAACTCCTTGGCTCACAGAACGACATGGCTACGATCCGACTTATATGTCAATCCTTTAAAACTAAAAGAGGATAATGATATTGAAAGACTTTACAGACTGCATCGTTCGCAGCTGGCACACTATTTAAAATTTAAAAAGTATTATAAAAGATAATAGGGAGAAAATATATGAATAAAAAAATCAATAGAATTATTGCATTATTAATTGTAATTTGTATATTTGGTATAAACACTGTTATAGCAGAAACATCAGGATATTTTTCAGGTGGTGACGGAACTGTTGATAATCCATACAGAATAATGACAAAGGGACAACTCAGTAACATTTCATTATTCCCTGATGCGCATTATATTCTAATGCGAGATTTAGAGTTTACGGAGGCAGATTATGCCGATGGTGGTATATGTGCAGGTGGATGGAATTCTCTTGATGAGTTTACAGGAACTTTTGACGGAATGGGGAATACAATCTCAAATCTTGTCGGAAATGACGGAGGATTTGTTAACATAAACAGCGGAACAATAGATTCGGTTATTTTTGATAATCACAAACTCATATCAAAAACTGACACGGAAAATTTTGGTGGAGTTGCAGATGAAAATAAAGGTACTATCACGCACTGTTATGTAAATCTTTCTTTATCGGAGGATATATCCCCTGTTGCAAAGTGTTCAGGTGGTATTGCAGGTTATAATAGCGGAGAAATATCTTATTCATATATCAATGGTAATTTGTATGTCAAGGGACCTGAATATGATTATTGTTTTATTTATACAGGAGGGTTTGCAGGAAAATCATCAGGAAGAATTACAAATTGCTATAATGACGCATATATCTATGTAAAAAGCCCATATGTCACAGAATATGTGTATATTGGTGGAATTTGTGGAGTAGGTGATGTGTATAATTGCAGAAATGATGGAAGTATGTACATAGATGCGCGTATGGATTATGATATTTATGCTTCTCCATTCGGAAGTCATCCCTCATATAGCTCATATTACTGTTATGGAAATCTCAATTGCGGAAGCTCTGATAGTTATAAGTTAAATCGATATAACACACATAAAAATATTAATTGCTATACTGATGTGGAAGAAAATCCTGATGCCTTTGAAACAAATTTTAAAAATTTAGATTTTGATAAAAACTGGATGATTACAGCAGAGGGCCCAATTCCTCAAGGAATTATGGATTCTGATGGAAATTGTTGGTCAAAGCAATCATATATTGCACCAGGGTGCGAAGAGAAGGGTGAATTTGTATTTGTTAATCAGTATGGCGAAACCCTTTCGGGAGAATTTGAGGCAGTTGGTCATATTCCGAATGAATTGGGAGAGGGTTGTCTTCGTGATGGATGCATTGAAAATGTTATAACTTCAATTGATATAAATGCTTCTGAATTAAATATTAAAGAAGGTGATACATTTCAGTTAGAGGTATCTTATCTTCCTGATAATGCCACAGATACCACTCTTGTCTGGACATCATCCGATGAATCTGTTGCCGTGGTAGATGAAACAGGTATGATAACAGCTCAAAGTTCAGGAACAGCAACAATAACCGTGACAGCTGTTGGAGGAAAAACAGCAGAATGTAATATTGTTGTAGAGCCAAAAGATGTTTTGATGGAGACAGTATATGTTGAGTCATATGGAATCAGAACATATATTGCTGATGCCTTTCAGCTTAATTATTGGGTATATCCTGAAAACACCACATCATATCTCATATGGACATCCTCTGATGAAGCTGTTGCATCGGTAAATGAAGAGGGAATGGTTACTGTAAATGGATATGGAGATGTAACTATAACAGCGACAAGTTCTGATGGAATGTGTTATAGTGATGCATATATTACTATAATGG
>JAZNGS010000087.1:0-12248 GCA_045576555.1 Clostridia bacterium
AACAAAACTGTTGAAAAATTCAAGTTCCTGACGGCAATTTTCCAATACATGATTAATGATATATTTAATCATATCCCAGGCTAACTGCATATCATCATTAAGATCAGCAAACGCAATTTCAGGTTCAATCATCCAGAATTCTGCTGCGTGACGAGCTGTGTTTGAATTTTCGGAACGGAATGTCGGTCCAAATGTATAAATATTTCCAAATGCCATTGCATAGGTTTCGCCCTCGAGCTGACCTGAAACTGTTAAGTTTGTGCTCTTTCCAAAAAAGTCTTGTGAATAATCAACACTTCCGTCATCATTCTTTGGAAGATTTTCCAAGTCAAGAGTTGTAACTCTGAACATTTCTCCTGCTCCCTCACAGTCCGAGCCTGTGATGATTGGAGTGTGAACATACACAAATCCTCTTTCATTGAAGAACTTATGGATTGCAAACGCAACCTCACTTCTTACTCTGAACACTGCCGAGAAAAGATTTGTTCTTGGTCTTAAATATGCCTGCTCTCTCAAAAATTCAACAGAATGTCTTTTTGGCTGAATTGGGTAATCAGGAGTTGATTCACCCTCTACTCTTATCGCCTTTGCCTTTATTTCAAATGGTTGCTTCATTCCGGGTGTCAATGCCACAACACCCTCAACAACAACTGCCGCACCAACATTTTGTTTTGCGATTTCATCATAATTATCAATTATTTCTCTTTCAAAAACGACCTGAACTGTTTTAAAACAGCTTCCGTCATTCAAATCAATAAAGCCAAATGCTTTTGAGTCACGGATATTTCTTATCCATCCCCCTATTGTAACATTTTTATCGGCAAAAGCCTCAATATTTTCATAAATGCTTCTTACTGCATCTCTTTTCATCAGAATTTCCTCCCAATATTATAATCAACCATTTAATTATTCTATCAAATTCTTAAATTTAAGTCAATATTTTCCACATTATTTTTTATAATATAGAAATTATTCTTTCCATCATTTCAAAACAAGCCGAATGTCTTATCTCGTCTCTTGAGCCGGTAAACAATGATTTATATGTTGTTATTTCACCATCAATACATAATGCTCCAAAAACTGTTCCCACAGGTTTTTCCTCCGTCCCTCCATCAGGACCTGCAATCCCTGAAAAAACAACACATACATCGCTTTTTGAAATTTCATACAGTCCGCTGACCATTTCATAGACTGTCTCTTTGCTTACTGCACCATATTTTTCTAATGTTTCTTTTTTAACACCCAAAATTTTTGTTTTGGCCTCATTTGCATAGGTCACATAGCTCTCATCTAAAACTGCCGAGCTTCCGGGAATATCTGTTATGAGTTTTGCAAAAAGGCCACCTGTGCAACTTTCTGCAGAGGCAATTTTTTTACCCTTTTGGGTTAATGTTAAAACAAGTTTTTTTGCTAATTCTTTATCCATATTTTTTACCTGTTATTCCTATCTTTAAAGGCTCTGTCCATATCCCTTTTTGCATCTCGTTTTGCAATATCTTCTCTCTTGTCATAATTCTTTTTACCTTTTACAAGCGCAAGAGTGACCTTTACAAGAGAGCCTTTCAAATACACTTTCAAAGGAATAAGCGAATAGCCTTGTTGCTGAACTTGACCAATTAATTTTCTGATTTCATTTTTATGCAAAAGCAATTTCTTCTCTCGCATTGGGTCACGGTTAAAAATATTCCCCTGTTCATAAGGACTTATATTCATCCCTTTTATAAAGACCTCTTGCTTATCAATGGAAGCATATGCATCAGTAAGATTTACCTTGCCTAATCTCACAGACTTGACCTCTGTTCCATAGAGCTCAATTCCCGCTTCGATTTCCTCTATTATGAAATAGTCGTGTCGTGCTTTTTTATTCTGCGAAATTATCTTGATATTGTCCGGCATAGCACTTTCTCCTTTGATTTTCTTTGCTTTATCATACCAAATTGAATAATGTTTGTCAAGCGAAACAAACGAAAAGCATCATATTTATATAATGTATAATAATGCGGCAAATAATTCCTCTGTCAAAGGGTTTTTAAAAATAGTTAAATTTTTTGAGAAAAACACTTGCATTTTGTTTTTTTATATAGTATAATATATAAAAACAGAACATATGTTCGGATTATGCGAGGTAATATTAAAATGGAAGAAACAAAGAATGTACCACAAGAACAAGAAAAAAGGGTTGTTAATGAAGAAAAGAAAAGAGCTCTGAACTCTGTTTTTGAAGTTATAGAAAAACAATATGGCAAAGGTAGTATAATGAAGTTGGGTGATACCACAGCAGTTGATGTTGATGTCATACCAACAGGCTCAATGACACTTGATATGGCTTTGGGTGTCGGCGGTATTCCAAAGGGCAGAGTTGTGGAAATTTATGGTCCTGAATCATCAGGAAAAACAACTGTTGCTCTCCACATTGTTGCAGAAGCACAAAAACGCGGTGGCGAAGCTGCATTCGTTGATGCAGAACACGCACTTGACCCATTATACGCACAAAAATTGGGTGTTGATATTGATAACTTAATAGTTGCTCAACCTGACACAGGAGAGCAAGGTCTTGAAATTGCAGAGGCACTTGTACGAAGCGGTGCGCTTGATGTCATTGTAATCGACTCTGTTGCAGCACTTGTTCCAAAAGCAGAAATTGAAGGCGAAATGGGCGACTCTCATGTCGGTCTTTTGGCAAGACTTATGTCACAGGCTTTGAGAAAATTAACAGGTATCACAAGCAAAACAGGCACAACTGTCATCTTCATTAACCAATTGAGAGAAAAAGTCGGTGTTGTCTACGGAAATCCTGAAACGACTCCCGGCGGAAGAGCATTAAAATACTTCTCCTCTGTAAGACTTGATGTAAGAAAGCTTGAGGCCATCAAAAATGGAGCTGAAGTTATTGGTAACAAAACAAGAGTTAAGGTTGTTAAAAACAAGGTTGCTCCTCCATTTAAAGAGGCTGAATTTGATATTCTTTATGGTCAGGGAATTTCTAAAGAAGGAAACATTTTAGATGTCGCTGTTAACCTCGATATTATACAAAAAAGCGGTGCCTGGTTCTCATTTGAGGGCGAAAGATTAGGTCAGGGCCGTGACAATGTGAGAAAATATATGCAGGATAACCCTGATTTCACAAAAGATATTGAGGAAATGGTCAGAGAAAGAATGCTAAATAAGCAAGCAAAGTAATCTTTACTAAAAATTTAGCAAAAATTTGTGTATAATTTGTTTATTTATAGGGTATCTTTACTAAAAATTTATAATTTAATCTTATAAACTTAAAAAAACTATTGACTAGTTGAGAATTCTTTGATATTCTTATATCATATTTACTATTGGGAAAAGTCCGAAATTTATTGATGCGGACGAAATTGATGCATTTAAGTTTGCAAGCATATAGATTAACTTTTTACAGGGGGATATCATCTATGTTTTCTAAAGAGGTTGTGGTACAAAATCAGGTTGGACTTCATGCAAGGCCTGCAACATTTTTTATCCAGAAAGCTAACGAATTCAAATCAACTATCTGGGTTGAAAAGGACGAACGCAAGGTTAATGCCAAAAGTCTTTTAGGTGTTTTGTCATTAGGTATTACCAAGGGAACACCTATTGTTATTATGGCTGATGGCAATGACGAAGAAGAGGCTGTTACCGGATTGGTTGATTTGATTGCCTCAAACTTTACTGAATAATTGTTTACCAATATTAAAAATCAACGGTAACTCTACATATTCTATGTGTGGAGTTACTTTTTTTAACAACGGAGGTCAAGGTTATGTTTGATTTCGAGAACGAACTTAAAAATCTCCCCGCTCTTCCGGGTGTCTATATTATGCACGATAGGGATAATCAAGTTATCTATGTCGGCAAAGCAAAAATTCTTAAAAATCGTGTAAGACAATATTTTCAAAAAAATGCTTCACATTCGCCCAAAGTGCGCGCAATGGTTTCAAATATTGCATACTTTAAATATATCGTTACAGATTCAGAGGTCGAAGCACTTGCACTGGAGTGTACCTTAATAAAAAAATATAGTCCAAAATACAATATACTACTAAAGGACGACAAACAATATCCGTATATAAAAGTCACAATTAATGAGCAATGGCCAAGAATTTTTAAGACAAGAACACTCAAAAATGACGGAGCAAAATATTTTGGGCCATATATGGGGGTTTCAACTATAAAGAATACTTTGGATATAATTCAAAGCATTTTTAATCCTCCAACTTGTAGCAAAAATTTTCCGAGAGATATCGGAAAAGGCAGACCATGTTTAAATTATCATATTAAAAAATGCTTTGCTCCCTGTTTAGGAAATGTCACAAACAAAGAATACAGGCAAGTGTTTTTTGACATATGTGCATTTTTAGACGGCGACCATAAAAAGCTTATTAATGAACTGTCTCAACAAATGAACGATGCCTCATCAAATTTAGAATTTGAAAAAGCATCTGTGTTAAGAGACAGGATTAAATCAATTAAAGCAATTGACGAAAAGCAGAAAGTAATTAATCAAGACAAGCAAAATGATGTGGATGTTATTGCTATTGCAAGAGATGAACTTCACGCATTTATCGAAATATTCCTCATCAGGTCAGGCAAGCTGTCAGGAAGAGAAAACTATCGGATTGATGAAAGTTCCGATATTGATAATTCCGAGATTATAACCGATTTCATAAAGCAATTTTATCAGCAGTCGACCTTTTTGCCAAACGAAATAATAACACAATTTCCTGTTGAGGACAACACTCTTATCGAACAATGGCTCTCGCAGAAAAAAGGCAGAAAAGTTACACTTACTTATCCACAGCGCGGAGAAAAAGTCCGCCTGGTTGAAATGGTGCAGAAAAATGCCCAGATTGCAGCCGATAATTATAAAATTAATAAGCAGCGGTATGAAGACAGAAGAAAAAGCGCATCAGATATATCAAAAATTCTTGGTTTAGACACTCCTGTTATACGAATTGAGGCTTATGATATTTCAAACATTTCAGGCGCGGACAATGTATGCTCGATGGTTGTGTTTGAAAATGGCAAGGCTGCAAAGTCCAAGTACAGAAAATTTAAGATAAAATCCTTTGATGGTGCAGATGACTACCGTTCAATGCAGGAGGTCTTATACAGAAGACTGAATGAAGCAAGAGAAGAAAGTGAAAAAATTGAAAACGGAGAAATGTCAAAAAGCGATGCAAAATTCTTGCCTTTGCCTGATGTCATTTTTGTTGACGGAGGAAAAGGTCACATTTCATCTGCAGAAAAAATACTTGAAATGACCGAAACAAAAATCCCTGTCTTTGGAATGGTGAAAGATGACAAGCATCGCACAAGGGCACTTCTGTCCTCTAATGGCGAGATTGGCTTAAATCCAACAGACCCGTTTTTTCATTTTATAACAAGAATTCAAGACGAGGTGCACCGCACAGCAATTAGCTATCACAGAACATTGCACCAAAAAATTCATTCCGAGCTTGATAATATTACAGGAATTGGAAAAGCACGAAGAAATGCTCTCTTATCACATTTTAAATCGATTGACAACATTAAAAAAGCAACTCTTTCCGAGCTATTGGAGGTTAAAGAGATGAATCAAAAGAGTGCAGAAAGTGTGTATAATTATTTTAGAAAATGAGGGAAACATATGCGAAAAAAAACATTGAAAATAATATCAATTATGCTTATATTTTCACTTTTAATATCTGCCTGCACAACACAAAATTCACCGGATGACGACTTAATTGTTCAGGCACAGACAGATAATGTTTTGAATCTAGGAATTGACAGCGTTGATACACTGAATCCGATTTTATCAAAATCAACCTCTGTAAACGAATGTATGCAACTCATATTTGAACCTCTTTTTACATTTGACGAAGCATTCAACCCCATATGTGTGCTTGCTGAAAGTTGTATTGCTTCACAGGACTCATACTCCTATATACTAAAAATCAAACAAGGAGTTTTATGGCACGACAACAAGGAACTCACCTCCTCTGATGTTCTACACACAATCAATCTTATAAGATATAATGACAGCTATTACACAAAGTTATTAAGTCCCCTTTCAGGAGCCTCATATGTTGATAAATATACACTAAAGCTGACAGTATCAAGACCTGTTCCCAACTTTGTTGCCCTATTATCCTTCCCGATTGTTCAAGAAGATGCAACGATTGATGTTATAGATTATATTCCAATAGGCACAGGGCCATATAAATATGACGATAAAATATCATCGGATAAAATCCAACTAGTTCCCAACGAAAATTGGAGTGGAAACCTTGCAACAATTGACAAAATCCATATAAATATTGCCAAAGATGAGCAATCCCTGATTAATGCATTTAACGCAAATTCGGTAAATGTTTTAAGTTCAAATGTTATGGACCTTCGGAACAATACTCCGAGAGGTGAGAGTAATATTAATGACTACACCTCAAACAATATGGTCTTTTTAGGCATCAACAACTCTAAAAGTGAATTTTCAAGCAATAACACAAGACAGGCTCTTTCTTATTTAATTGAACGCAACGACATTGTTACCACAGAGATATTCTCAAGAGGAGTCAGCGCGAAAATTCCTGTTAATCCAGCTGCGTGGTATTGCCCAAAAAATAGCGACAATGAAACAGACAATGAATATATTAAAGAACTATTGGCACTTGATGGATGGAATTTAGACGAGAATGGCGAGTTTATAAGAGGCGAAGAGGAAAAACAGACATTAGTTGCAGATATAATAGTTAATTCCAACAACGACGAAAGGCTCCGAATTGCAGAAAAAATTGCAAAAACATTTACCAATTTTGGAGTCAAGACAACTGTCACACAGTTATCCTTTGAAGAATATCAAACAAGAATTTCAGATAGAAACTATAAAATGTTCATTGGTGAAATAAAAATACCTTATAATATGGACCTACATTCCCTGCTTGTTGACCAAAACAACTATTTTGGTTATTCTTCAGGCGACATGAATATTGCCATAACCCGACTCGGAACAGCGCAATCAAGCGAAGAAGTCAAAACCGCATTTTCAGAATTTTCAGTAAAGTTTTTGACCGATGTTCCATTCGTTCCGCTATTTTTTAGAAAAGAAAGCGTGATTTTTAAGAAAAATATTTCAGGAGTAAGTATGCCCACAATGTTCACACCTTTCAGGGCACCGGAAAACTGGTATAAATCCCAGATAAAAGCAGCAGAAAATATTGTAATAGAATAAAAACAGAGCTTTTGCTCTGTTTTTATTTTACTAATTCATAACCTATCTCAATCACATCTCCGGCACCCATTATGAACACCATATCATTTTCTTCTACATTTTTTTTCAAATAATCGCAAACCTTTGAAAATTCTTCAATATAGATGCAATCCTTACCTCTTTTGCTAATCTCTTCGGCAAGTGTTGATGCTTTTGTCACTCCGTCAAAAGGCTCTCTCGCAGCATAAATATGAGTGAAAATGAGCATATCACAATCATCAAAACAAGTCAGAAAATCATTCCATAATGCTCTTGTTCTCGTGTAAGTATGTGGTTGGAATACGCACCACATTTTGTTATATTCAAAACTTTTTGCTGATTTTAGTGTTGAAATAATTTCAGTCGGATGATGTGCATAATCTGCAATAATAGTCGCTCCATTCAATGAGCCAAGTTTTTCAAAACGTCTGTGTGTTCCCTTAAAGGTTTCAATTCCTTTTGCAATCGTTTCAGTTTCAAGACCTAGCAATTCACAAGTTGCAATAACTGCCAGAGCATTCATAACATTGTGCATACCCGGCACGAATAGATTTATATGAGCTATTTTTTTACCATTTTTTATAACATCAAATTCAGGATACCCATTTTTATAAACAACATTTTCATAACGATAATTGCAATCATTTGAGCTGCCATAGTATATAACTCTGCAGTTTTTGTTCTTCAACGCAAGACGCACATTCTCATCATCTCCATTTGCAACAACATACCCATTATCACCTGTCAGTTCTGCAAATGCACCGAAACTTTGTCTTATGTGTTCTATGCCTGTGAAAAAGTCAAGGTGATCCTCCTCTATATTTGTTATTATAGCAATACTCGGAAAGAATTTCAAAAAACTATTTGTATATTCGCACGCCTCGGTGACAAAATATTGGGAATTTCCTGTCCTGATGTTTCCGTCAATAATATCAAGTTCACCGCCAATACTTATTGTCGGGTCTGTGTCAGCATATATAAGTGCATGAGTCAACATACCCGTTGTTGTCGTTTTTCCGTGAGTTCCCGAAACCCCGACAGCCTTTTCATAGAGCTTCATAATCGCCCCAAGACATTCAGCCCTGTCAATCAACCTGATATTGTTTTCCTTTGCAAAACACATTTCAGGATTATCATCGTGAACTGCGGCAGTGTGAACAACCAAATCTGCACCAACAACATTTTTAGCATCATGTCCTTCATATATAATCGCGCCATTAGCACAGAGTTTTTCGGTTATTGGTGATTTCTGTCTGTCGGAGCCTGTTATCTTGAACCCATTTTTTATAAGCACCATCGCAAGTCCGCTCATACTTATCCCACCGATACCGATGAAATGAATATGAGCATTTTTCTTTAAGTCCGACAATTCAAAACAAGTCATATAATAATTCCTTTCACATTAGAACATACTATTCCATACACTCATTATATCACAGATTTCACAAAAATCAATTATAGAGCCAAAATTTTTGCAAATATTATAGGACATATTTACACAAAATTCTCCATTTGTAGTCTTATTAGAAAAGAGCATCTACTTTTTGTGTATTTTTAACAAAATTTCTGGATATTTGACAAATTCTTCGGTAAAATAGTTGACAAATTACTTATGATAAAGTATCATAATTGTATATGAGTGCGTGGAATGACATAAAATTAACATTTGCGTTATGCATATCGAGAGGTGGTGAATCTAATGCAGATTACCGATATCAGAGTAAAGAAAATATCACTTGATGGAAAAATGAAAGCTGTTGTTTCTGTTACATTTGATAATGCTTTTGTGGTACACGATATAAAGGTTATTGAAGGACAGGACAAATTATTTACAGCAATGCCTAGCAGAAAAACACCTAATAATGAGTTTAAGGATATAGCTCATCCAATCAACAGCGAAATGCGTGAAGCTTTAGAAAAAGCAATTATTGACAAGTACAATGAAGTTGCTGATGAAGAAGTTTCAGAATAATATCAAAGGATAGAGAAAAAATTCCCGTAGAATGGATTTGGAGATACTCCAAGCTCATTTTATGGGATTTTTTTAATGTTAAAAATGTGTTAAATTTATGTAACTTTGTTGAAAAGGGACACATCAAATGATATAATTATTTAAAATATGATAAGGTGGGTGATGTAGATGGCAAGAAAGGGTCGCATAAAGAGCAGTGAAGGAATTTATCACACTGTTTTGCGCGCAGAGGACAAGTTGTTTTTTGATGAAAAGGATTATTCGGAGTTTATTAATCTGTTAGGACGCTATTTTGTCGATACCGACTCAAAAATTTATGCATACAGTCTTGAGAAAAACAGAGTGCATCTTGTATTTTTCACTCCTGACGACACAAGTGTAGTGATGAAGCCACTATGCACAAGCTACGCAAGATACATAAACAGAACTTATAACAAAAACGGAAAATTGTTCTACGACAGATATATCAGCGAGCCTATAGAGGATAATGAAACACTCAAGAAAGCGATTATCTTCGTAAATGAACACAAAAAAGCAAACTACACCAGTAAAACAGAGTATTTGAATATAGATACTATATGTGACATTTCTAAATTCAAAAAAGATATGGACGAAATAATGAACCCTGCTGAAATCTATGCATTTATTGATGACTATGCATCTATGTCAGACAAATCTTTAAAAGAATATATTATGTCGCTAGGGACACAAAATAATAAACCTCTTGCAAAAGAGGAGCTTTTGGAATATGCGCTGACATATTCCAATATTTCAGGTGCAAGAGTTAAGAGGATATTGAATTTGACAAAACCTCCAAAGGTTGAAAAAGCAAAAAAACCTGAACCAATAAAGGAAGAGCCAAAGAAAAATAACAGAAATGAATTAAGTTTTTGGTTGCTATAGGAGAATGACGGAATGGAAAAACTATTTAAATATTTGCCTCCGAAACAAATGCTTCAAATTATAAAAAGCCATGCTGTTGCAACCATATTTATTTTCATATTTGCTATGCTTGCAGCAGGAGCAATATATGGCAAATACGCAATTTTGCTCAATATATTCACAGTAATTACATTATTTATATACTTTTCATTTATATATGGCGAAGCATTTAACATTGCAAAAAAAGACAAAAAGAATTATACAGACGAGGAGCCATACCTTCTAAAAGGTTTTCTGCTCCCTATAGGATTAACTATAATAACAATTCTATTGTATGTTTTATACTATGTTGTCTGGAGGTATATGTCAGTTAACGGAGCTTTAACAAGTATGGTTGCGTGGACTTTGAATATGCCTTATATCATTTGGACCTATGCCTTTAATGACCTAATCGGACTTGAAAAAGGCATAATGTCTTGGTATGGATATATTATAGTAGTTTTTACTCCTGTAATTTTTTCAGGAATTGGATATATTGCAGGTTTAAAGGGCTTTGATATAAAAGAAAAACTTTCAAAATACATATACGAAAAAAAGGATTGATAAAATGAACAGTTCTGTTTATCAGAATATAAAAAACGCAAAAAGAATAGTTATAAAGGTCGGAACATCAACTCTTACATACCCGACAGGCAAAATGCATATTAAGCGCATAGACGAGCTTGCAAGAACACTTTGCGACCTGCACAATAGCGGAAAGGACATTGTTTTGGTGTCATCAGGCGCAGTTGGTGCGGCAATGGGAAAATTAGGTATTAGCGAGCGACCGAAAGAAACAAACATCAAACAGGCACTTGCCGCAGTAGGTCAGTGTGAATTGATGTATCTTTATGACAAACTTTTTTCAGAATATCACAATACAGTTGCACAGGTGCTTTTAACAAAGGACGACATTTCAACTCCGAACAGAAGATTAAACACTCAAAGCACATTTAATACTTTGTTGGATATAGGAATAATTCCGATTGTAAACGAAAATGACACAGTTTCAACCGAGGAGCTTGAAATTGGTGATAACGATAATCTGTCTGCATTGGTAGCGGAGCTTGTTTCTGCCGATTTGTTGGTAGTTTTTTCGGACATTGACGGTCTTTATGATGCCGACCCTCATACAAACCCTGATGCAAAAATCATACCACTTGTAGAAAATATTGATGCGGTGAATGCATCAGCAGGCGGCGCAGGCACAAAAAGAGGAACAGGCGGAATGATAACAAAGCTTGAGGCTGCAAGAAGAACTAACAATGCAGGTATAAATATGATAATAGCAAACGGAAACAACATTTCCGCTTTGTATGATATTCTTGACGGAAAACAACACGGAACGCTGTTTGTGGCAAAGAAATATCAGCAATAAAAAGGAGAGTTCATAATGACAGAGGAACTTTTGAAAAAAGGCGAATTGGCGAAAAATGCTGCATATAAACTCGGAGTTACTCCGACCGAAACAAAGAATGCGGCACTTTTGAAAATCGCTGATATGTTGGTTGAAAAAAGCGATGAAATCATAGAGGCTAACAAAAAAGATATTGAACAAGCTATAAAAAATGGCACTCGCCCTGCTATGATTGACCGATTAACACTCACAAAAGAGAGAATTTGTGATATTGCCGAGGGCGTGAGACAGGTTGAACAATTGCCTGACCCTGTGGGCGAGATTATAAAAAGCTGGGAAAGACCAAATGGTCTGGAAATTTCTCAAAAAAGAGTGCCAATGGGAGTTATTGCAATCATATATGAAGCAAGACCTAATGTAACTGTCGATGCGGCAGTTTTGTGCTTAAAAACTTCAAACGCAGTAATCTTGCGAGGCGGCAGTGAAGCTATAAACTCAAACATTGCTTTGATGAAAATAATGCAAGAGGCGGCATATTCGCAAGGAGTGAGCGAAGGCGCGCTTAATTTGATTGAAGATACCTCAAGGGAAACTGCAAAAGAGCTTATGAAAATGAACGGATACATCGATATGCTGATACCAAGAGGCGGTCAAGGGTTAATTCGTTCAGTAGTAGAGAATGCAACTGTGCCTGTTGTGGAAACTGCGGCAGGTAATTGCCACATATATATTGACTCTGAATGTGATGAGGATATGGCGATAAATGT
>JAZNGS010000088.1:0-6355 GCA_045576555.1 Clostridia bacterium
GGTTGATGTAGAATTGAATGGTAAATTCTTTAATACATACCTTGTCAAGGAGAAGAAATTCAAGCATAACATTGTACATGAGGCAGAACAAAAATCAGAATTTAAGATGGATATTGTAATTATAAGCCCGGATATATCAGAATTGTATAAACAGTACAGAGGAGCGCCTCTGCAACTTCCTGCAACGGAATTCGAAATTAAGGATGCATTATGCAGAGCGAGAGTAACCGACAATGGTCAGGTATGCAGAATTTCAGAATGTATCCTGTACGACAAAGATATAGTAGGGGAATTCCTTGCCCAAAATAAAGAAGTGGATCTTGAAGAGCTTAACTATCTTGCAAAAGTAATGAGCAGGTTTGATAAACATGAACATGAACTTTTCAAAGGATATATGGCTATGAAAGGTCCTTTTGTTTTGTCGGTAAAGGATTTAATTAATGCAGCGTATAACCTGCATTGCTGTGATTTGACATACGACATTGACGAAGATGAAATGCTCGGCAGGTATTATGCAGATAACGGATTGCTTGAGTGGCTTGGAGATGCTCGTAAAGAGATTTGGGAATTCCTTGATTACACAAAGCTTGGCAGAACAATCAGGGAAAAGGAAAATGGAGTTTACACCGAAAGCGGTTACTTTGTTTTTAATCCCAATGAATACTCTACAGTCTATGATGGCGGAGAGTTTCCTGAGAAATTCATCAATGATGGATACATCTTCAAGCTGCTCATCGCAAAAAGTGAAACAGGCAGAGCAGCCGATGGCAGATGGTTGTCCCTTCCTGCATCAAAGGAAAGAAAAGCAAGTTTTGCAAGAGAACTTGGTGCTGAGAGCCTTGATGAATGTATTCTGCTTGCAGTTCAAAGTATTGAGTGCAATATGCCTATGTGTATAACAGGTCTTTCACAATTAGGTATGCTTAATTCACTTGCACATCGTATGCGTGATATGTCGAAATCTGGCGAATTTGCAAAGTACATGGCTGTGCTTGAGGGAATAGGTTTTTCAAATCTTGATGAAGCCGTTGCCCTTGCAAACTCCTTGCAGGAATATGAATTGTATGAAAAGCCATCAACCATTATTGAATTTGCAAAGGACTGGCTTGCAAGGACATACAAAGAGGTACTTCCTGAATCGGTATTTCAGCATATTAACTTTGCGACCTATGCAGAGGAGCTTATAACTCAGCATAAGTTGGCACTTTCCGAATATGGTATTGTCAAACACATTGATAAAACAGTTGATAGTTTTGAAGGGAAACGACAACCTGAAGTCTAAGGAAAGGGAGGTGTTGACATGAAGATTAGTATCACAAAAGACGGAATAATAGAGTATTACGGCAATCAGGTAGGGTATGTGAAGGATAATAAGGCTGTGGTCGATGTCATGTTCCAAAGAGATGAAGTTGCAGAGTTTTTGACACAGAAAAACGGCATATCTGTTGAGTGGAAAAGCGATGTATATAACAACCTTTTGAAAGGGAATATCGAAGAAACAGTTTCTTCAAAGAACTGCCGAATCTATCAGTTAAAACCGGAAACAGATCTTAGAATGCGGTTTGTCAGTTACAGTGACCTTAAGGAAAAGGGCTTTGGAGAACCGAATATCAGTAATTACAGAGTCGTATTCGATGGGAATGTAGGAACGGAAGTTCCCGAAGAGATTTACGATATATTTGACGGTCCTGACAAAGTTGAAGGCTTAGAATCAACCGGAGTGTTTATATCCGATGTTATTGAACTGTATGATGATGAATCGAGTGAATTCCATTATATCAACGCATCCGGCTTCACAAAACTGAATAGCTTTACCGAGCCTAAAATTGAGCTTAAACAGACCGAAACGGTTAAAGAGGAGAAAGTTATCGCCGAAGAACCGAAAGAGGAAAAAGAGGTGGAATTTGTGGCTTTCAGGGAAAGGCTTGACATGGGATACGGCAGGACTAAAACACCTGAAAGAGAAGCTGAACTCAATGCTCCTAAAACAAACGAAGAGATTCAGGTCGATACCTTCAAAATTGATATGTAGTCTATACATATGAAGGGAGGTGAGACACATGAAATTGAATGCAAGAGTAACATCGTTTGTAGGCGGAGAAAAGCTGAAAGCGTATGTGAGCGTGCTTATTGATGATAAGTTTCTTGTAAAAGGCATCAAGGTAATCGAAGGCGAAAAGGGCAGATTTGCATCCATGCCTTGCAGAAGAACAAAGCGTGGCGAGTATGCCGATATTTGCTTCCCGATTACCAAAGATCTGAGACAGGAACTCGAAAAAGCCGTTCTTGATGAGTATGCTAAGAGATTGGAGGAAATGTAACCATGAAGAAATTAAAAATGAAAATGCTTTCCTTAAGGGAAAGGGTAAGAGCAAAACTTACCGACAACAGCGGTCAGGGTGCGGTTGACACAGCGATTATTGTTTTGCTTTCTGTGGTGCTCGGAGCCTTGCTTCTTGCAGGTTTATACGCACTTATGGATGATACAGTGCTTCCTACCCTGACACAGAAAATTCAGGAGATGTTCAACTACTCGAACTGATGAAAGGGATAGCCATTCTTGGCATACTGCTTATGGCAAGTTATACGGATATAAGGAAACAAGAGGTACCTGTTATATATCAGGTGCTTTTATTATGCCTTGTTCCGTTTGGGTTCAGATTAGAGAATTTATGGGGAATTGCAATTGCAATCCCTTTTTTTATTGCCGCAGTTGCAACCGACAGAATTGGCGGAGGCGACTTCAAGGTGATTGCAATTCTCGGAATCCTGTTAGGGTTTTATGAAACCTTGTTCACAGTCGTAGCAGGATGCCTTATATTCATTTTCAGCAGTTTAGTAATTGGGCGGATAAAGGGGAAAGGGAATACTCTCTTTCCCTTCATTCCGTCTTTAACATTAGGGTATGTAGGAACATTAGTATTGGAGGCGATAATTTGAAATTTCTGAATTATTTTAAGAATAGAACGGTGCTTGGCATAACCTGCATTGTTCTTGCTTTGATTATCTGCTTTGTGGTTTCGCCGCTTGTATCAAATACCGGTGATAAAACGGTAACGGTGGTAAGAGTTATGGCGGATATTAAAAGCGGAGATGAGATAACGAAGGATATGGTATCCGAAGTTAAGATGTCAGGCATCAATCAGCCGGATAACATTGTATCGGATGATAAAGAGGTAATCGGAAAATATGCAAGTGTAGATATGACAAAGGGAGATAATGTCTTAAAATCCAAGATTGCAGACACTCCCTATGTGGAAACAACATACCTTGCAGGACTCAATGGTAAAAACCGAGCAATTTCAGTTACCCTTAAATCCTTTGCAACAGGACTTTCCGGCAAGCTGAAATCAGGAGATATTGTATCAATTATTGCTCCTGACTATCAGAAAACAGGTATGACCATTGTACCTTTGGAACTGCAGTTTGTTGAGGTTATAGCTGCAACAAACAAATCAGGTGCAGATGTGGATGAAACGGTAACAGAAGAAGGAGAGCTTCCGAGTACAGTAACACTTTTAGTATCGGAAAAACAATCTTTGCTTCTTGCTGATCTTGAAAAATCCGGCACTATACACATGTCATTGGTATATCGTGGCAACCGAAAGACAGCAGAGGAATTCCTGAAGAAACAGGAAGAACTCAACAACGCACAAGAGACCGCACCAACGGAAAACACAGAACAGACAGGAGAATCAGGCGAAAGTGAGGCGGTAGAAAATGGTGAGGGACAGTAAGATTCTTGCCGTGTGGGGTTCACCTTCCTGCGGTAAGACAACCGTAGCGGCAAAGATAGCGAGCTATGTATCAAGTAAGGGCTATGATGTTGCACTTGTTCTTTGTGACTTTGATGCACCTCCGCTTCCGCTTTTAGTGCCTCCGTCAGATATAGAGAATGAAAGATCGCTTGGCAGTATATTGGCAGCTGTAAAAATCAATGAAACCCTTATACTGCAAAACAGCATAACCATAAAGAAAAATCCGCATATCACAATCATCGGACTACTGAAGGGCGAAAATGTGTTTTCGTATCCGAAATACACACAGGTCCAGGCCGTAGAATTCCTTGATGAATTAAAGGATATTGTGGACTATGTCATTGTGGATTGTTCGAGCCATCTGTCTGATGACATTCTCTCAACAGTAGCACTTATAGAATCGGACACAGTCTTGAGACTTATAAACTGTGATTTAAAATCAATATCCTATCTATCTTCACAGTTGCCGCTTCTAGCAGACAGTAAGTTCAAGACTGACAAGCAGCTTAAGGTCGCAAATAATGTAAGAAGTATTCACTCAGGTGAAAACATAGAGCAGATTTTGGGAGGGGTAACCTTTACAATTCCCCATAGCGATATTGTTGAACAGCAGTATCTAACAGGTGAGTTATTAAGACCAACACCTCCGAAAAGAGAATCAAAAGAGTTTAGGAGAGTTATCGAAGATATAGCGGAGGAGGTATTCGAGCTATGATAAATCAGAGTAGTTCTCATGATTTATTCTTCGGGCCAAGTACGGTCAAAGACTTTCCAAGTGTATTAAACGAAGTGCAAGAGTATATTTCAAGCAAATATGCATCCTTGCTATTAGACAGTCGAAAGGATGATGTGAAGCAACAGATTAAATTTTATATCCAGAAGTATTTGGCAGACAACAGGGTAACGGCAGACGGAATGACCGAAGAAGAGCTTATTAACCGCTTGTATGTGGAAATGGCTGAGTTCTCGTTCCTGACGAAATACATATTCGGAACAGGAATTGAAGAAATAGACATTAACGCATGGAACGATGTAGAGATATATCGTGCAGGCGGAAGAAAAGAGAAGCTTCAGGAAAGATTCGAGTCACCGCAACATGCCATAAATGTTGTACGAAGAATGCTTCATAATTCAGGAATGGTGCTTGATAATGCATCACCTGCTGTACTTGGTCAGCTTTCAAAAAACATTCGTATATCTGCAATCAAAACACCGCTTGTAGATGACGATGTTGGTGTGGCTGCATCAATACGAATTGTAAACCCTCAGAACTTTTCTCAAAAGGATTTTGTGGATGCTAAAACGGCAACAGCACCGATGCTTGACTTTCTTTCACAGACATTCAGGTATGGAGTAAGTACATGTGTTGCCGGAGCAACAGGAAGCGGTAAAACAACAGTTGCAGGATGGGTACTGACAACCTTGCCAAAGGACAAACGAATCTACACCATTGAAAGCGGAAGCCGTGAACTGGCACTCGCTCAGTACATAGACGGAATTGCGCAGAATAGTGTAATTCATACCTTAACAAGACCGTCAGAGAATGAAATGCAAAACATAGATCAGGATGTACTCTTAGACTTTGCTTTGCGTTTTAATCCCGACTACATCTGCGTAGGCGAGATGAGAGGACCTGAAGCGTTCCTTGCCCAAGAAGCAAGCCGAACAGGACACCCGGTTTTGACAACGATCCATTCCAATTCCTGTGAAGCAACATACAGGAGAATGGCAACACTTTGTAAGAGGAAATACTCAATGGATGATAATGTCCTGTATGACCTAGTTACAGAGGCATTCCCGATAATAGCATTCTCAAAACAACTTGAAAATCGTGAGAGAAAGCTGATGGAGATAATGGAATGCGAAATAATGCCGGATGGCAAGAGAGTGTTCAGAACAATTTACAGATACAACATCACAGAAAACCGATATGATGAATCAGGAAAGTACATCATAAAAGGCCATCATGAATTTGTATCACCGATTTCTTTGAGCCTTCAAAAGAGACTCACTGAAAACGGTATGCCGAAACTTGTTCTTGACAAAATAATCAGAGGGGAGGCGATTGCATGCTGACTTTAAGAATTTTCGCATTTATGGCACTGATTGTCGGTGTGTTCAGGTTACTTGATATACGATTTACGGATCTGTTCCGTGACTTTATCAACAAGCCTCAAAGCATCCGAACACAGATTGACGAAGCAACGAACCGAAAGAAAAAGAGGTTCATTGTAAGGCAGATTGAAGAAGTCTCAGAAATAATGCGACTGACAGACAGGGAAGATAAAATTCCTGTCGTTTTTATTGCCTGTGCGGTCTTTGCGATAGCAGGAGCAATTATTGCCTCGCTGTTTGATAATGTCTTTTTAATTCCCGTACTTGGTATAGGAATGATGTGTTTGCCTGTATGGTATGTGAAACTGACTGCAAGCCATTTTAAGAAAGATATATCGGAGGAGCTGGAAACAGCTCTTTCGGTTATCTCTTCGGCATACATACGAAATGAAGACATCGTAACTGCAGTAGAAGAAAATGTGCATTACTTAAATCCACCAATCAAGAATGTGTTTACAGACTTTCTTGTGCAACTGAAGCTT
>JAZNGS010000089.1:0-3927 GCA_045576555.1 Clostridia bacterium
TACTATTGCTAAAAAGTTTAAATACAGATTTAAAATAGTGACTCTTGATGGTGAATTTCTAAATTCCGGTGGTTCAATTTCAGGCGGAAGTGTTAATAAAACAAGCGGATTTTTATCAAGAGCAGTTAAAATAAAAGAATTGGGAAATGAAATTTCAGAGCTTTCAATTAAGATAAAAGAATTAACATCAAGAAATGAAAAGCTGAATTCTGATATAAACAACTCTAAAATTCAGCTTGATACATATACACCACTTTTAAGAGAATATGAAAATGAAATTTTGCTTGCTAGAAACAATCTCGAACATTTAAATAGTGCATTGTCAAACAGCGGAATTTCACAAAAATCTTTCGTAGAGGAATTGGAACTTATAGAAAATGAAATTTCTTCTTCTACAGAAGAAGTAGCAATTCAAATTAATGTTACAAGAAATGCCGAAAGAGCAATTAGTGAGTTGAATTCACAAATTGCTGAAAAAGAAGAAGAATATAATAAAATATCTGCTCAAAAAGATTTAACCACACAACAATTAATGGATGAAACAGTGAGCTTGAGAGCTTTGGAGCAGGATATTGTTAACAAAAAAGAAGCAAACGAAAATCTTTTATTAACCATTGATGAAAATAAAACTCTTTTACTCAAAAAGGCAGAAGATAAGCAAGATTTAATAAGATTAATTGAAGATCTTTTTGCTAAAATAGAAAGTGAAAAACTTGAAATTGAAAATATCAAGTCAGTATCAGAAAAAATCAAATCTGAAATTGAGGCCATTGAAAAAGAAAAACAAAATATTGTTGATGGATTAAAAGATATTACAAACGACAATAAAGATTTGACAGATAAACTCATCAATCTTCAACAGGAACTTTCAAGAGCAGAAGCAAAACAGACAAAATTTGAAAATGATTCCGATGTGATTATAAACAGGCTTTGGGAAGATTATGAGTTGACACAATCGGATGCAGAAGAAATCAGTAAACCTGTTGAGAATTATGATGAAACCAAACAAAGAGTAACAGAGCTCAAAAATAAAATCAAAGCATTAGGAAGCGTAAATCTCGATGCTATTGAAGAATATACACAATCAAAGGAAAGATATGATTTCCTCACCGAGCAAAAAGCCGATTTGGAAAAATCAAAAGATAATCTCAATAAAGTTATATCATCTATGCAAGAATTAATGGAAGAACATTTCCAAAAGCAGTTTGTTGAGATTAACAAAGCTTTTGCAAAAGTATTTAATGAATTGTTTGGCGGAGGTAAGGGCAGATTATATTTGTCTGACCCTGATGATATAATGGAAAGCGGTATTGAGATTGAAGTTCAACTGCCCGGTAAAGGACTACAAAACATCAACCTTTATTCAGGTGGCGAAAAATCTTTTATCGCAATTGCGCTATTATTTGCAATTTTGGAAGTGAAACCAACTCCATTCTGTCTTCTTGATGAGATTGATGCTGCATTAGACGATGTTAATGTTTCAAGGTTTGCAACATATTTAAAAAATTATCTCAATGCAACTCAATTCATTGTAATAACACACAGACGCGGAACTATGGAATCAGCTAATGTGATGTATGGTGTTACAATGCAGGAAAAAGGTGTTTCAAAACTTCTTTCACTTAATATTGACGATGTTGATGATGATATGCTTAAATAGTAGAAAGGGAATATCAAATGAGATTTTTTGATAAACTTAAAAACAGTCTCACAAAAACAAGAGAATCTATCTCTGACCAAGTGAATAATGTTTTCAAAGTATTTGTTAAAATTGATGAGGAATTCTTTGAAGAACTTGAAGACGCTTTGATTTTATCGGATATGGGTGTGGAAACAACCGAATATATTATTGATGAATTAAGAGATAGAACAAAGTCAAAACGATTAACAGACTCAGATGATGTTAAAACTGAGCTAAAAAATATTATCAGTGAGATTTTATTGGAACAAGATTGCAAAATGAATGTTGAAAAAAAACCTGCTGTGATTTTAGTTATCGGTGTTAATGGTGTTGGTAAAACAACATCAATTGGAAAACTTGCAAATTATTATAAGTCTAAAGGTAATAAGGTTTTGCTTGTTGCTGCAGACACCTTCAGAGCTGCTGCTATTGACCAACTAGATATATGGGCAACAAGATGTGGCTGTGATATAATTAAGCAAACAGAAAATAGCGACCCTGCTGCAGTTGTTTTTGATGCATGCAAGGCTGCAAAAGCAAGAGGAACAGATATTTTAATTTGTGATACAGCAGGAAGACTTCACAACAAAGCAAATCTTATGGCAGAGCTAAATAAGATTTCAAGAGTTATTGAAAGAGAATTGCCAGATTCATCAAAAGAAATTCTTTTAGTGCTTGATGCAGCAACAGGACAAAATGCTCTAAATCAAGCAAAACTTTTCTCTAAAGCAGCTGAAATTTCAGGAATAATTCTAACAAAGCTTGATGGAACTGCAAAGGGAGGAATAGTTGTTCCAATTTCAAAGGAACAAAACATACCTGTGAAATTTGTGGGATTAGGCGAGGGTATTGACGATTTTGATGAATTTAATCCAACAGATTTTGCGAGTGCATTGTTTGAGAAAGATGAAAACAATTAATTAATAATTAATTTAATAAGGAGATATATTAATGAAATATTCTGAACAATTTAAAGAAAAAAAGAAATTAATACAAGGAAAAACTGTCAGTATAGGTTTTGACGGCTTTGTTGATTTAATTATTCGTCCGGTCAAAACAAGAACTGATGAAAAAAATTGTACATATTTCCCAACAATAGACCAATTTGGAGAAAAAATAACAAGTCTTGCAGGTAGAAGTGGAAATATTGAACTTATTGTAAATAGTACAGATTTTGGTGGATGTGGTCCTCACTATGCAAATGGTCTTGCAAATATGGGAATTGGCTGTACATGTGTAGGAGCTATGGGATATCCTGATAAAAACCCTGTTTTTTCACTAAACGAAAATTGCAAAACAATAAGTATTTGTGAGCCCGGATATTCATATGTTTTTGAGTTTGGCGACGGAAAAATCATTATGAGTGACATCGAAAAGATTAGTTGTATGAGATGGAACGATTTGATTGAAAGAATAACTGTTGATGAACTTGTGAAAACATTTGATGATGCTGATATTATTACATTGGTAAATTGGAGTTATTTAGTTCATTTTCATGAGATTTATGAAAAATTTTTAGAAGTGGTTATGCCGAAACTTTCAAAAAGGGACAGAAAAATATATATTGATATTGCAGATTGTGCAAAGCGTGACCCAGAAGAGATTAAAGCTGCTCTAAAAATGTTCGGAAAATATAGCTGCTATGCACCTACTTACTTGGGACTTAATAAAAGTGAAGCTATTGTTATGCATTCAATATTGTGTAATGGTGAATATAATGGTTCTCTTCCTGTTGCAAGAGCAATTAAAGAATTTTCAGGAATTGGAACTGTTATAATACATCCTGTAGATAGCTCGGCAGCAGTTTATGATGGCGGAGAAATTGAGGTTCAGGGTATTGTTTGTGAAAATCCTAAAAAAACTACCGGTGGTGGAGATAATTTTAATAGCGGTTTTTGTGCAGGTCTTTTGGGTGAGCTTGATGTAAAAAGTTGCCTTATTAGTGGAATGACAACATCATATCTATATGTCAAAAACGGAAAATGCAATAGTTTTGATGAAATTGCAGAAACTATGAAAATGTATGATGATAGAGATTGAAAGGATTGAAAATTGATGTTAATAACTCAAGCACCGAAAGGTACTGAAGATTTATTACCTCAAGAAAGTTACAAGTGGCATTTTCTTGAAGATAATTTTAAAAAAGTATGTAGTTGCTACGGATACAAGGAAATCCGTGTGCCTACATTTGAACATACTGAGCTTTTTGAAAGAGGAGTGGGGGACACAACAGATGTTGTTCAAAA
>JAZNGS010000090.1:0-4017 GCA_045576555.1 Clostridia bacterium
AGAAAAAAATAGGTTTATAAAATTAAGATGTATCGGAGTAATTATTATGATTACAAATTTATCAACATCAACTCTTTATATTTGTCCTGAATGTTCAACTTCATCATTAAAAGCCATTTCTGCATTTGAAATTAAAAAGAACATCGGTCTAATATTAAAATGTAGCAACAAAAACTGCAATTGTGACAATGCTTTTATTTCACCGTCAAAAGACAAATACAAAATAAACATTGATTGTCCTGTTTGTGGAGATGAACACTCGTTTTCCCTATCCAAAAAAACAATCTGGAACAAGGATTTTCTTATTCTTAACTGTCCTCAATCAGGTTTTGGCATATTTTTTATAGGAAAAGATGTTGAGTTACTCAAAAATGAACACAAAGCACAGGAAGAACTTATTGCAGGAATAATTGCCAATAATGATGAGTTATATGATGAACTTGACATTTTGTTTGAAATTGTTGAATTGATTAATTCTTATGCACAAAAAAACAAAATACATTGTCAATGTCCAAATGAAGATATTGCTATAAATATTAACACCAATTCGCTCACCCTTAAGTGTAAGAATTGCGGACGAACAGCTGTGTTTGATGCAAAAATCGAAACTCTTAATGATTTGTCTGGTATAGACGAAATAACTTTGTAAGATAATTGCTTTGCAATTACTGATAGATAAAAATTTTAAGGAGGAAATAACATGTTAGTATCAGCTACTGAAATGTTACAAAAGGCTGTTGAAGGCAAATATGCTGTCGGACAGTTTAACATCAACAATCTTGAATGGACAAAATCCATTCTCCAAACTGCACAGGAAAATAATTCACCTGTAATTTTAGGTGTGTCAGAAGGTGCAGGAAAATATATGACAGGTATGAAAACCGTTGCTGCTATGGTTAAAGCAATGATTGAAGATATGAATATCACTGTTCCTGTTGCTTTGCATTTGGACCATGGCTCATATGAGGGTTGTATGAAATGTATTGAAGCAGGTTTTTCTTCAGTTATGTTTGATGGCTCACATTTCCCAATTGATGAGAATATTGCAAAAACAACAGAACTTATTAATATCTGTCATTCAAAGGGTATCTCACTTGAAGCAGAAGTTGGTTCAATTGGTGGTGAAGAAGACGGAGTTATCGGCGCAGGTGAGGTTGCAGACCCAGATGAATGCAAAAAAATTGCTGATTTAGGTGTGGATTTCTTGGCTGCAGGTATTGGTAACATACACGGAAAATATCCTGAAAACTGGAAAGGTCTTGACTTTGATGCACTTGGTGCTATAAAGAATTTAACTGGCGACCTTCCTTTAGTTCTCCACGGCGGAACAGGTATTCCTGCTGAAATGATTAAGACTGCAATTTCATTGGGTGTTGCAAAAATCAATGTTAATACAGAATGCCAGCTATATTTCCAGGCTGCAACAAGAAAGTATATAGAAGATGGTAAAGACCTTGTTGGAAAGGGTTTTGACCCAAGAAAGCTTTTGGCTCCTGGTTGCGAAGCCATTAAAGAAATTGTTAAAGAAAAGATGGAACTTTTCGGTTCAATCAATAAGGCGTAAAACAATATAGAGAGTGTTAAATAAATTTAACACTCTCTATTTTTTTATATAACTGATTATCTCTTCGCCTTTTTTGACTTTCTGCACTTTTATATCCATTTTTTGAATTTTATCCAGATTTGTTATTAAAATCGGAGTATATAGCTGATATCCCATACTCTCTATATATTCAATATTTATCTTTGCAATTTTATCTCCTTTTTTTATAACATCTCCGGCTTTTACAAAAGCTTCAAATCCTTCTCCGCTCAATTCAACAGTATTAAGACCAATATGCACTAATATTTCCAATCCATCATCCGACAAAATTGAATATGCGTGTTTAGTTTCAAACACCTGAATCACTTTTCCATCTACGGGCGAGCATATTTCTTCGCTTTCAGGGAATAATGCAACACCATCACCCAAAATTCGTTCTGCAAAGACAGCATCTCCTACTTCAGACAAGCTGACAGTCTGTCCGTCACATATCGAGAGAATACTGCCTGTTTTTTTCTTTTTAAAAAACATAACAATTCTCTCCTATAGATTCTTTTCAAAGAATTTGTGCAGCCCCATTTCAGCATCAAGCTCATCATTACCAAAAATGCTGACTTTTACCTCATCGCCTGTTTTTGCTGATAAGCTCATAACAGAAAACAATTTTTTTGCATCTGCACTCTTTCCCTTTGTCATAATGGTTATATCCGAATTATATTTTGATGCTTCTTTGACTAATAACCCTGCAGGTCTGGCGTGTATTCCCACCTTATCCTTAATGGTATATAAAAACTCTCTCATAAAATCTCTCCTAATTAATTTTATGATTTTATTATATACCTTTTTTTTATATTAATTCAAAATCTTATATAATTTATCAATTGTTTCTTTAGATGTTTCACTATATTCATCAAACGGAAAATCTACTCCCATATCATCATATTTTGTTTTGCAAATTTTTTTAAATGGCAACAATTCAATTTTCTCAATACAACTGTATAAATCACACAGATTTTTTAATCTTACAATTTCGCCCTCAGAATCATTTAAACCCTCAACAACAACATATCTAACCCAGCATTTCTTCCCTTTTTCCTGAATTTTATTCAAAAAATTCAATGGTTTATCAATAGGACAGCCTATATGTTTTTGATATAATTCATCATCTACCATTTTAATATCCAAGAGAATTAAATCGGTCTTATCAATCAGTTTATCAATTTCTTCATTCCACAAACTTCCTGATGTGTCAATACAAGTATTTATATTGTGTTTTTTGCATAAATCAAACAATTCATTCACAAATTCCGCCTGCAAAAGAGGTTCTCCGCCCGAAACAGTTATCCCTCCGTTATCAGAAAAATACTCTTTAAATCTTCTTACTCTTTTAATAATCTCATCAGCGCTATATTCTTTATACTCACCTTTGCAAACATCAATATTGTGGCAATATCCGCAATGAAGATTACACCCATGCATAAAGACCACATATCTGATACCTGGTCCATCAAGTGTGCCAAGACTTTGAAAGCTATGTATTCTTCCGAGCATATTACATAGCCTCGTGGAATGTTCTGCTGATAACTTCCTTCTGCTGTTCTTTTGAGAGCTTATGGAAATTAACTGCATATCCTGAAACCCTGATTGTTAAGTTAGGATAGAGGTCAGGATTATTATAAGCTTCAACAAGTTGTTCCTTGTTCAATACATTAATATTAATATGATGAGCTAATTTCAAGAAATATCCATTCAAAATTCC
Source organism: Clostridia bacterium (assembly GCA_045576555.1). Taxonomy (GTDB): domain Bacteria; phylum Bacillota; class Clostridia; order UBA1381; family UBA1381; genus RGIG1988. Next base: position 3,303 of record JAZNGS010000090.1, read on the forward strand.
AACAAGATTATCAACTCTTTCTTCCTCGGTCTTGCCTAAAGAATTAGGTATGATTGAGAATGTATTAGAAATACCGTCCTGACAAGCTGAATATGGCAATTTTGCAACAGAATTAAGGGAAGCCAACGCACCATTTGTTTCTCTGTTATGCATTGGGTTTGCACCTGGAGCAAAAGGCTCTCCTGCCTTTCTTCCGTCAGGTGTTGACATAGTCTTTTTGCCATAAACAACATTAGATGTAATTGTGAGAGCTGAAAGGGTGTGTATTGCTTCTCTGTATGTTGGAGTTTTCTTCAATTCAGCAATTGTTTCTTCCAAAATCTCTGCTGCAATGTTATCAACTCTGTCATCATCGTTTCCAAATTTAGGGAACTCCCCTGTTGTCTCAAAATCAACTATATATCCATTCTCATCACGGATTGTTTTAACCTTTGCATATTTAATGGCACTCAAAGAGTCTGCAATAACTGAAAGTCCTGCAACACCAAATGCCATCAATCTTTCAACTTCTGTGTCATGCAATGCCATTTGTATTTTCTCATATGCATATTTATCGTGCATATAATGAATGATGTTCATCGTATTAACATATAAGTTGCATAGCCATTCTCTGTATTTTGCCAGTCTTTTGGTAACTTTGTAATAGTCAAGATATTCTTCCTCATATGGCTCGTCCTTGATGTCAAATTGTATTTGACTTGCAGGGTCATAACCT
>JAZNGS010000091.1:0-3687 GCA_045576555.1 Clostridia bacterium
TGGGATGGCTTGATTTGCCTGTAAATTATGATAAGGATGAATTTGAAAGAATTAAAAAAGCTGCTGATAAAATCCGTTCTGACAGCGATATTTTAATCGTAATCGGAATTGGCGGTTCATATCTGGGAGCAAGAGCAGCTATTGAAATGCTTACAAATTCTTTTTACAATTCCATTGATAAGGAAAAAAGAAATGGACCTAAAATCTTTTATGCAGGAAACAGCATAAGTTCAACTTATCTTGCAGATTTGTTGGAGGCAGTTGAGGGTAAGGATATTTCGGTTAATGTAATATCTAAATCAGGAACAACAACTGAACCTGCGATAGCATTCAGAATTTTTAAAGACCTTTTGGAAAAGAAATATGGCAAAGAAGAAGCTAAAGGCAGAATTTATGCAACAACCGATAAGGCTAAGGGGGCTCTAAAGAGTCTTGCAGATGCAGAGGGTTATGAAACATTTGTAATTCCTGATGATGTTGGCGGTAGATATTCAGTTTTAACAGCGGTTGGCTTGTTGCCGATTGCGGCTGCAGGAATTGACATTGATGCTATGATGAAAGGTGCAGCTGATGCAAGAGAAGAATATTCAGTTGCTGATTTGGAAAACAATCCTTGCTATCAGTATGCTGCAGCAAGAAACATACTTTTAAATAAGGGTAAAAATGTTGAAATGATGGTTAATTTTGAACCATCACTCCACTATTTTGGTGAATGGTGGAAACAACTTTATGGCGAGAGCGAGGGAAAGGAAAATAAAGGAATTTTCCCTGCAGCTGCAGATTTTTCAACAGACCTTCATTCTATGGGACAATATATCCAGGAGGGTATGAGAATATTGTTTGAAACAGCAATTCTTGTAGATGAACCTAAAAAGGATATAGTTATAGAGGAAACTCCTGATAACATCGATAAGTTGAATTTCCTTGCAGGAAAGACTCTTGATTATGTTAACACAAAGGCAGCAGAGGGTGTGTGTCTTGCGCATGTTGACGGAGGAGTCCCGAATTTGGTAATAAGAGTTCCAAAACTTGATGCATACAACTTTGGTAAGATGGTTTATTTCTTTGAAAAAGCCTGCGGAATATCAGGATATATTTTGGGAGTAAATCCATTTGACCAACCTGGTGTTGAGGCATACAAAAAGAATATGTTTGCTCTTTTAGGAAAACCTGGTTTTGAGGCAGAAAAAGCGGAATTAGAAAAAAGAATGGGAAAATAAACGGCCGAATTGCCGATTATTAATAAATTATTGAGGAGGAGATTAATATGCTAAAGCTTTTAATCGGAAAAAAAGGAACAGGAAAAACAAAGGTATTGATTGACAGCGTTAATGTGGCAGCAAGTGAAGCTAACGGAAATGTTGTTTTCATCAGTAACGATACCGGCAGAAATATGTATGATATTAAATCAAAAGTCAGAATGGCTGATACATCCGAATTTGAAATTGATACATGGAAAGAATTTTTAGGATTTATATGCGGAATAATCAGCAGCAATTTCGATATTACAAATATTTATGTTGATGGTGTTTTGAAAATTGTTAAAAACACAATGGACGGTTTTGAAGAATTTTTAAGTGACCTTGAAGAAATCAGCAAGAAATTCAATGTTGAAGTTATGATATCAGTAAGCATGGATGTTAATGATGCTCCTGATTATATCAAAAAGTACGCAAACTAATTAAGCGAAAGGACAGTTATAAATGCAATATAGAAGTACAAGGGATAAAAAATTGTCGATTTCATCAGCGCAAGCAATTAAAAAAGGATTGTCGGTTGAGGGTGGTTTGTTTGTCCCTGAAAATATTCCTGCAGTCAGAGTTGAAGAGATTGAAAAGATGTCTGATATGACATATAATGAAAGAGCATACTCTATACTAAAGAAGTTCTTGACCGATTACACAGAGGAAGAACTTTGGGATTGCGTGAATAGTGCATATACAAAAGAAAAATTTGAAACAAGCAGTATTGCTCCTGTTTATAAACTAAACTCATCGCAATATATCTTAGAATTGTGGCATGGTCCTACATGTGCTTTTAAGGATATGGCGTTGCAGATTTTGCCTCATTTTCTTACAAAGGCAATGAAGAAAACTGATGAACAGGACGATGTTGTAATTCTTGTTGCTACATCAGGTGACACAGGAAAAGCAGCATTAGTGGGTTTTCGTGATGTTTCGGGCACAAGAATAATTGTATTCTATCCTGATAACGGAGTTAGTGAAATTCAAAAATTCCAGATGATTACCCAGGAGGGTGATAATGTCGGAGTTGCCGCAGTTAATGGAAACTTTGACGATGCACAAAGCGGAGTTAAAAAGATATTTACTGATGAGAACTACAAGAATGAATTAGCTAATAATCATTTCAAATTATCAAGTGCAAATTCAATTAATTGGGGAAGACTTGTTCCTCAAATAATATACTATTTTTCTGCATATGCCGATATGTTAAAGGGAAATGAAATTAATGCCGGAGACAAGATTAATGTGGTTGTTCCGACAGGTAATTTTGGGAATATTTTGGCGGCATATTATGCAAAGAGAATGGGATTACCTATTGCAAAATTGATATGTGCATCTAACGAAAATAATGTACTTACTGATTTTATAAATACAGGCGTTTATAACAAAAACAGAGAATTCCATACAACGATTTCTCCATCAATGGATATTTTGATTTCAAGCAATCTGGAAAGATTTTTGTTCGATATCTCAGGCTGTGACGATGAATTGGTTGCAGACCTGATGAAACAGCTTAATGAAAATGGTGTTTATGAAGTAAACGATGATATGAAAAAACAAATTTGTGATTTGTTATATGCAGGTTGTTGTGATGACGAACAGACAAAGGCTGCAATTAATAAATGTTTCAAGGAATATGGATATGTTGTCGATACACATACCGCAGTTGCAAAAGCTGTACACGATGAGTATATGGAAAAAACTGCCGATAAAACAAAGACAGTTATCGCATCTACTGCAAGTCCTTTCAAATTCTCTCAAAGTGTTTTGATTGCTCTGGAGGGTTGTGGATATGTGGCAGGCAAGGATGAATTTAACCTGTTAGATGATTTGGCGGCTATAAGCGGAATGAATATACCAAAATCATTGGCAGAACTTAAAAATAAGAGCCGGATTTTTGATTTGGTATGCGAAAAAGAACAAATGCAACAGGTTGTTACAGAAATGTTGAACATTTAATTTAAATTAGAGTCCGCAGAAAATAATTTTTCTGCGGACTTTTAAATATGTGAGGGTTTTGGAATGAATATATGCAGAGATAGGGAAAAATGTTGTTGCTTCACCGGTCATAGGCCTCATAAGCTCGGAGTGTCGGAAGAAAGAGCAAAGGAGCTATTGGGCGATGCTATTGATTTGATGATAGATAAGGGATACACAACCTTTATATCAGGTATGGCACAGGGAATAGATATGTGGGCAGCAGAGGTTGTTTTATCAAAAAGAGAAAAAAATCCAAATATATTTTTAGTTTGTGCATCTGCTTATAAAGGTGTGCAGAATAAATGGAGCGAACAGGACAAAAACTTATATAATAGCATTATCGAGCAGGCTGATGAGTGTGTTTATCTTTGTGAACACTATATATCATATTGCTTTAATCTTCGCAATAATTGGATGGTTAATCATAGTTCAATGGTTATAGCAGCTTATAATGATGAGAATG
>JAZNGS010000092.1:0-6143 GCA_045576555.1 Clostridia bacterium
GAAAACCGCCTGTTCAATACAGACTTGAACAGGCAGCTTAAAATATTCTTTTTTGTGTCTACAAAGTATTGACTACTTCATATATACCCTGATTTTTTATGCCATAAATGTTAAAATATAATATACAAATGGTGCGACAAATATGATACTGTCAAATCTGTCTAACACTCCTCCGTGTCCGGGAAGAAGTTTTCCAAAGTCCTTGACATTAAATTCTCGCTTGATTGCAGATGATGCAAAATCACCAAGTTGTGAAATCACAGAGCCTATTAATGAAACAATTGTGATTTTAATATAATCGTTTCCACCAAAAATCGAAAGACCGAATTTATCTAATATGTAAACATATAAAAGAGAAATCGCCACACAGGCAACAATTCCTCCAATTGCTCCCTCAACTGTCTTTTTAGGACTCAATTTCGGAACAAGCTTATGCTTTCCAATTGAACAGCCTACAAAGTATGCTCCTGCATCGGTTATCCACGAAATTACGAATAGCAAAAGTGTTGCTATCGCTGTATATTCAATTTTTATTATTGCTACTGTTGAAATGAATGTTGAATAAACTGCGGTTGCAAACCCAAGCATATACACAATTTTTACCTCTGTTTTTCCAAATTCAACAACTGACATAAGAAGATATACTGCAAGTAATATTAATAATCCAATTTCAAGATTGCTTGTAAGATTTGCAACACAAACCAAAATACTCATTAAAAACCCGACTATTAACAATGATTTCTTTTTGCACACTGCATTGTGAATTTCATAAATTGCAATCAAGGTTACTCCCAAAACTGCCGCAACAAACAATTCATTATACGGAGAAAACAATACTATAAAAAATACAATTAAACCTACAAATGAAGTAAGAAGTCTTTTAACCATTTTTATACCCCTCCGTATCTTCTGTTCCTGTTCTGGTAATCCAAAATAGCCTGATGCAAGTCTTTTACTGAAAAATCAGGCCAGAGCTTATCTGTAAACCACAGTTCAGAATATGCCAACTGCCAAAGCAAGAAATTACTTATTCTTTCTTCACCGCTTGTTCTTATAATCAAATCAGGGTCAGGCTGATTTGCAGTATATAAATGCTCGCTTATCTTTTGAGCATTGATTTCATCAACTCCATACTGACCTTCTGCAATCTCTTTGCAAATCCCCTTAACAGAGTTTACAATTTCCTCTCTTGAGCCATAGTTTAGAGCAATATTCATCACTATACCATCATTATTTTTAGTAAATTCCTCTGTCTTTTTGATTTCTTCGCATAATTCTGCCGACAATTCCTTTCGTGAGCCAATCGCTTTAATGACAACATTTTCTCCTGCCAAAGTGGTTTTTGCATTTTTAAGATAGTCCATCAATAAATTCATCAGATAATCAACCTCATCTTTTGGTCTTTTCCAATTCTCGGTTGAAAATGCGTAAACAGTTATGTATTTTATGCCCATCTTGTTGCATTCCGTTACAATCTTTTTAAGCGACTCCGCACCGGCAGAATGACCTGCACTCCTTGGCAAGCCTCTCTTTTTTGCCCATCTTCCGTTTCCGTCCATAATGACACCGATATGAGCAGGCAATCTGTCATAGTCTATTTCTCTTGCCAATTTAGATTTTCTTTTAAATAACCCCATAATAACCTCTTATAGTTTAAGACGGATATAATATCCGTCTTAATATCAAACCTCTAAAATTTCCTTTTCCTTTGCAGCTGTTATATCATCAATTTCCTTGATGTACTTATCTGTCAAAGTCTGAATATCTTTTTCAATTACCTTTAATTCGTCTTCTGTCACTTCACCGTTCTTCTTTTGAGCCTTGTAATCATCCATAGCATCTCTTCTTGCATTTCTTACCTGAACTTTTGCTTCTTCAGAATACTTTTTAACCAATTTAACAAGCTCTTTTCTTCTTTCCTCTGTCAAAGGAGGGAATGAAAGTCTTATAACCTTACCATCATTTTGAGGTGTGACACCGACATCTGATTTTAAGATTGCCTTTTCGATTTCCTTCAAAACAGACACATCCCAAGGCTGAATAACCAACATTCTTGGTTCCGGTGATGAGATTGAGCCCACTTGCGCAACAGGAGTCATTGTTCCATAATAATCTATTGCAACTTTATCAAGCACTTGTGCATTTGCTCGTCCTGCTCTTATGGTCTTTAATTCATCATTAAAGCCCCCAACTCTTTTATTCATTTTTTCTTCAACTTGTGGATAGTTTGCCATATCAATTCCTCCTATATAAATCAATTTCTTTTTCCGTCTTTAGTTACAATTGTTCCGATATGTTCGCCATTTATTGCTCTTACAATATTTTGAGGGTCATCAAGACCGAATACCAAAATAGGCATTGCGTTATCTCTGCACATTGATGCCGCTGTTGAGTCCATAACTCCCAATTCCTTGCCAAGGATATCATTGAATGAAAGTGAATCATATTTCTTTGCATCAGGATTTATATTAGGGTCGGAATCATAAACCGCGTCAACCTTTTTCGCCAAAAGAATTATATCTGCTTCAATTTCAGCAGCACGAAGTGCAGCAGTTGTATCTGTTGACATAAACGGACTACCTGTTCCGCAACCGAATATAACAACTCTTCCCTTTTGCAAATGACGCATCGCCTTACCTCTAATATATGGTTCAGCTATTGAATGCATTTCTATAGCTGTCTGAACTCTTGTTTCAACATCACAATTCTCCAATGCAGAACAAAGTGCAAGTGCGTTGATTGTGGTTGCAAGCATACCCATATGGTCTGCTCTTGTTCTATCCATATTTTGACTGCTTCTGCCTCGCCAGAAATTTCCTCCGCCGACAACAATCGCAATTTCAACTCCCATCTGGGCAACTTCTTTTATGCTTTTTGAAATCTTTTCCAAGGTAGCCTCATCAAGACCAAATTTCTTGTCCCCTGCAAGTGCTTCACCGCTGACCTTTAGAAGTATTCTTTTGTATTTCGGTTCCATACAATGCCTCCCAATTATTTCTTTTGATTTCTTTAATATATTATACACAATTATGGTAGAAAGGTCAAGATAAATTTATAATATTTGCTAACCTTACACACAATATTTATACATATAACTTTTGATATTTGGAATAATATTCATATTACTATTATTAGGGGATGTAAATATGAAATGTGTGAAGATATTGATGTCTGCTGTTAATCTATGGATATTCGGATTATTCTTAAATCTATGTAACACAATACTTTCAAAGTCTATAAAAAAAGATTCTTCATTATCAAAAAGCCATATTGTTTTCTTTTCAAAATTATATGAACGATATATGGAGCATTGGCAAAGACAAGAAAAAAAACACATCCTGCTAATAACAAAATTACATTTTGACATATAAAAAGGTTGCACTTATAAAAAAGTGCAACCTTTTAATTATTTGTTTTCTAAATATGCATTGATATCTGCAATAAGCTTATCAGCGTCTGCTCCGTGCACCATACAAGCCTGTTCAACAGTTTCACCACTTGCTGACGGACATCCCAAACAATGCATTCCTATTTCCAAAAAGAATTTTGATGTTCCCATATCCATCTTCAAAACATCCATAATTATCATATCTTTAGTTACTTTCATTTCACTTCATACCTTTCTTTATATAATTCCTTTTCATTATACTACATTTCTTCATTTTTTTCAAGCACTTTTCCAGAATAAATTTGTTCAAACTCGCTTTCATTTAATGTTTCTTTTTCCAGAAGCTCGTCTGCCACTCTTTCCAATATGTCCTTGTTTTCGGATAACAGTTTCTTTGTCTTTTCATACAATTCTCCGATTATCTTTTTAACCTCATCATCAATTTGTGATGCAGTTTTTTCCGAATACATTTTGGAATGACCAAAATCCCTTCCCAAAAATACTTCTTCGTTATTATCATAGCATACCAGGCCCAATTCATCATTCATTCCATAAATGGTTATCATTGAACGGGCAACATTTGTAGCCATTTTGATATCATTTGATGCTCCTGTACTGATGTCATCAAGCATAATTTCCTCCGCTGCTCTTCCGCCTAATGATTTTATAATAGAATTCATCATTTCACCCTTTGAGGAATAGAACACATCATCTTTTGGAGTATACATTGTGTATCCGCCGGCTCTTCCGCGTGGTATAATTGAAACCTGATGCACTTTTTCATCTTTATCAATCAACTTTGAAACTATTGCGTGCCCTGCCTCGTGATATGCAGTTAATTTTTTCTCTTTTTGAGTTATCTTGCGTGATTTTTTCTCCGCACCCATCATAACCTTCACATTGGCATCTTCAATATCCTGTGAGTCTATTTTATCTTTTCCTCTTCGAGCAGCAAAAATAGCTGCTTCGTTCATAAGATTTTCCAAATCTGCACCTGTATAACCAGATGTCACTTTTGCAATTCTTGATAAATCAACGCCCTCATCAAGCGGTTTTTTTGCAGAATGTATCTTTAAAATTTCTTCTCTTCCCAAAACATCAGGAACATCAACAACAATTTGTCTGTCAAATCTTCCAGGTCTTAAAAGTGCAGGGTCCAAAATGTCAGGTCTGTTTGTTGCGGCAATAATTATTATACCCTCATTAGCTCCAAATCCATCCATTTCAACAAGTAGTTGGTTAAGAGTCTGTTCTCGCTCATCGTGACCGCCGCCCATTCCTGCGCCTCTTTTTCTTCCTACAGCATCAATTTCGTCTATAAAAATAATACAAGGCTTTTGTTTTTTCGCCTGTTCAAACAAATCTCTTACTCTCGATGCACCAACACCGACATATAGCTCAACAAAATCAGAGCCGCTTATAGAGAAGAACGGAACTCCTGCCTCACCTGCAACTGCTCTTGCAAGCAATGTTTTACCTGTTCCAGGAGAGCCGACAAGCAACACGCCCTTTGGTATTCTCGCACCTAAAGAAATGAATTTTAATGGATTTTTTAAAAACTCGACCAATTCCATTAATTCTTCTTTTTCCTCTGTTGCTCCTGCAACATCTTCAAATTTAGTTTTTTTAGCTCCATCGGTCATAAGCTTCGCTCTGTTCTTTGTAAAGCCACCATTTTTTCCGCCCATTCCCGAAACAAGAAAAATAACCAAAAATACTAACAAAAGTATACTTGTTATCGGCGTTATCATTCCAATCCACGAAACTTTAGGCTCGCAGACTGTGAACTTTAATTTACCTTGGGCAACCTGTTCGTTTATTGTATCTCCCAAATCATTATAAAAAGCATCTGTTGATGGAATTCTTACGGTTATTTTTCTGTAAAGATTATTACCATTTTCATCTGAAATTTGCGTTGTTATTTCATCTTCGCATAAATCAATGTTCGTTATCTTTTCTTCTCTTACCAGATTTATAAAATCAGAATACGGAATTGATATTGAACTATCCATAATTCCGAATATCATTGAATATAAAAACATCACAGCAAGCACTATAAACAGCCATGAGCTTACACCTTTAAATCTTTTTTGCATTTACCCTTTACTCCTCTCGGTTATTGTTGCAGACATAAGTTTTTTGCCTTTGGAAAACCGTCTGTCAACTCTTTTTCCAACAACCCAGACAATTTCATTATCATAAGTTAAAATTGCCACTTTTTCACGCTTTGAAACAGGAATTTTTAAATCCGTGAAATAATCGGACAATTTCTTTGTACCATTCATTCCCATTGGCAAGAATTTGTCGCCAGTTCTTTTGTTACGAACAACAAATTTCTTATCCTCATCAATATAGAAATAAATTTTGTCTTTGGTGTTCTTTTTAATTTCTTTTTCTTCTTTTATCAGTATGCTTTTTTCGCACTCATTAATATAGCACTCCACATTGGGAATAACCTCATATTCAAATATAAGTGGATCCCTTTTTGTTCCTTGAAAATAAAGTGTTCCATATTCAATTTTTGCAGTTATTCCATCAGGCAAGTTAATCGATTTTGATGTACTTTTACTCTTAATTTGTTTTAAGATTTCATTCGTGTTAATCTGTGGCAAATTTTCTGTTCTTTTCGTATAATTTTTAAAATGAGTTAATATTATATTCTTGATTATAATATCGTCTTCCTTTATTAATTCCGAAAGACAGAGCTTATCGCCAACTGCAACTTTTTTATATAATTTTTTTGTATAGTTATCAA
>JAZNGS010000093.1:0-18566 GCA_045576555.1 Clostridia bacterium
GGACTCCCAGCTCGTGTATAAATTCGGTGACCAATGTTTCAAGGTCCATCGTTTCAGGTCTTTTTGTAATTGGTGCTTGTGCAGTCGGCATATTATTAATTCTTGTTTCAACGCTTGTTCTTTTGCAAAAACTTCTTATTATGTCTGCTACCGCTTCGTTACTCTGCGGTTTTAGCATAAAATATTTTGCTCCAAGATTTGTTACCGAGTCCATAATCCACGCACTGTTAGATACAGACACCGCAATCACAGTCGGCACTTTGGAAAGACGCATCTCCTGAATTTTCTTCAGAACACTCAATCCGTCGCGTTTTGGCATAATCGTATCCAAAATCAAAACATCGGGATTGCTCTCCAAAATCATACCAAGCGCTTCCTCTCCGTCATACGCACAGCCCACAACTTCAAACTCCTGTTGTGTTTTCAAATAGTCCGAAAGACCGTCTGCAAACACTTTGTTATCGTCTGCAATTAGAACAGAAATTTTGTCATTCATCAATGAATCTCCTCTCATTTGAATTGAAATAAAAAGATATCCATTTGCTGTTTTTGCCATATTCAGTTGTAAAAGAACATGAAAAAGTATCAAAACAAACAGATACTCTTTTCTTATCTGTATTCTAACATATTCACCAAAATATGGCAATAGATTTATACAGGAAATTTGAAAATTCTAAAAAAATCGTTCGACAAAATATGACAATTATTTTCTTGCAATACCGCTTTTTGTCGCCGCATCGGCAACTGCTTTTGCAACTGCAGGGCCAACTCTTTTATCAAACGCTGTCGGCAATATGTAATCTTCACTCAAATCTTCTTCAGAAACCAAGTCTGCAATTGCATACGATGCCGCCATCTTCATTTCATCGTTAATGTCGCTTGCTCTTACATCTAATGCACCTCTGAAAATTCCTGGAAATGCCAGAACATTATTAATCTGGTTAGAATAATCGGACCTTCCTGTTCCGCAAACTCTTGCTCCGCCTTTTTTTGCTTCGTCAGGGAATATTTCAGGAACAGGGTTTGCCATTGCAAATACAATTGCGTCTTTTGCCATTGTTGCAACCATTTCCTTTGTGACAAGGTTTGGAGCAGATACTCCTATAAACACATCTGCACCGCAAAGAGCATCGGAAAGACTGCCTTTTATATGCTCTGGGTTTGTTATTTTTGCAAGCTCCTCATGAGCCTTTGAAAGCTCCATTCCCTCGCAGATTATTCCAAATCTGTCAACCATTATTAAGTTTTTAACTCCCAGTTTCATAATATGGTTTCCGATTGCAGTTCCTGCACTTCCTGCACCATTTATAACAACCTTGATTTCGGATATATTTTTCTTTACGACCTTTAGTGCATTTATCATAGCCGCCGCAACAACAATCGCAGTGCCATACTGGTCGTCATGAAAAACAGGTATATCACATATCTCGCGAAGTCTTTTTTCGATTTCAAAGCATCTTGGTGCTGAAATATCCTCCAAATTAATTCCTCCAAAACTTCCCGACAAAAGATAAACAGTTCTCACAAATTCATCTACATCCTGTGTTTTTATGCACAAAGGAAACGCATCAACATCGGCAAACGCCTTAAATAGCGCACATTTGCCCTCCATAACAGGCATACCTGCTTCAGGACCTATATCTCCAAGGCCCAAAACCGCTGATCCATCAGTTATAACAGCAACAAGATTTGAGCGTCTTGTGAGCTCAAATGATTTATTTATATCCTTTTGAATTTCTAAACAGGGCTCTGCAACACCAGGTGTATATGCAAGCGAAAGATGCTCTGCATTTTCAAGTGGCGCTCTTGAGATAACCTCAATTTTCCCTTTCCATTCCATATGTTTTTGTAATGCTTCTTTTTTTATATCCATTTTTGTTCCCTCTCTTTTTTTAGATATAAAAAATTATATCATTATTTTAAAAATATTTCAATAGATAAACAGAAAAATGTCCGTCTGTAATAGACGGACATTTTATTAACTTATTTTCTCCGCTTCCGAGAGCATATTTTCAATAAATATCCCATACCCCTTTGTAGGGTCATTAACTAAAACATGAGTAACTGCTCCAACAAGTTTTCCGTTTTGAATTATCGCAGAACCGCTCATTCCCTGAACAATTCCGCCTGTTTTTGATAAAAGCTCCTCGTCTGTTACTTTTAAAACTATTCCCTTATTATCAGGAATTGCCGACTTTGAAACGCTAACAATCTCAACATCATAGCTCTTTACTCCCTCTTGGTCTACATCGCACAAAATTTGTGCACTACCTTGTTTCACCTGATACCTTGTTGCAACCTCAACTGCTTTAGTCGTATCCAACAATGATGGATTATTTATTTTTCCGTAAATTCCAAAATCATTATTTTTTATAATTTTACCTAATGTGTTATTTTGGAATTGTCCTGAAAGCTCACCAGGAGCACCATGTTCTCCTTTTCTGACCGATAAAATCTCACAACCCACCAAATCACCTTGCGAAACCTTTAAAACTGCACCTGTGTCACTGTCGCAAATTGCGTGACCGAGTGCTGCCAAAGTGTTGTTTTGTGGATTATAATAAGTCATTGTGCCTATACCTGCCGTACTGTCACGAACCCATACACCAATTCTATAGTGTCCGTCATTTGACAAAACAGGAACTACATCTGTTTCAAAAATTTCCTCATCTCTTGCAACCCTTAACCTTACTTTTCTTTTAACCTTGTTTATATAATCACTAATCTGCTCGTTACTTTCAATATTGATATTGTCAATCGTCAAAATTCTGTCTGTTTCCCTTAACCCTGCATCTTTAGTAGGATAATATCTGTTACCACTTTTATCAACTACCTCCGAAACGCATACAACCAAAAGTCCGTCTGTAAACATTTTCACTCCCACTGCTTCTCCTGATGGTATGACATAGTTTTTTGGAATCACGCTGACCTTTAATTTTTTTAAAGGAATTTTTTCAAACAAGGTGATGTTATATTCAAAATCACCCTTTTTATCAGAGTGTATATCCAAAACGCCGCCATTACATTCTACACTCGGCGCATTTGCCGAAACGGCAGCATCTATCGAATATAACGGAAGTGTTTTTAAAGACAAATGCGTGTTTTCAGGCAAAACTATTTTCATGGGCAGAGAGATATATAGTATAAAACCAAAAAAAATAGCAAAAAATAAAATTAAACCAAAACTTACTTTTTTATTTTTCAAAAAATCACCTCACTTTCAATATTAATTTCTCCATATAAGAAATTTTTAATACCCAAAAGTATAAGTCAAATATGTGAGGATTTTAATTTTAAGAAATTTTTTTCAAAAAAAAGAGGATATTGAAAATCAATATCCCCTAAAATATTTTTTTAGTCATTATAAACTTTTGCCGCTTCAAATTCTGCCTCAATTTCAGCAGAAGGTTTCTTTGTCAAAAGTGAAACTATAATTATGAATATGCAAGATACCAAGAACGCAGGAAGAAGTTCGTAAATTCCGAACACGCCGCCAAACGGAGTTATTAAGAATTCCCAGACAAACACCATAATTCCGCCTGAAAGCATACCTGCGATTGCACCCTCTTTTGTTGTTCTCTTCCAAAAAAGTGAGAACAAAACAATCGGACCGAACGTTGCACCGAAGCCAGCCCATGCAAATGATACTATCTTGAATATGATGCTCTTTTCATTCCAAGCGATGATAATTCCGATAATGGTAATCAACAAAATCATAATTCTTGATAACTTCATTACACTCTTGTCGCTTGCATCTTTTTTGATAATACCTTCATATATATTCTTTGAAACTGCAGATGCAGCAATCAAAAGGTATGAGTCTGATGAGCTGATTGTTGCAGCAAGAATACCTGCCATTATTATACCTGCCAATAATGGGTGGAAAAGCATTTGTGAAGCTACCGCAAACACATTTTCTGCACCGCTTGCTGTCATTAGAGATGTTTCAAGAGGCAAGAGTTTTCTTCCCATAACACCGATAAATACTGCGGTTGCCAAAGAAATAACTACCCAAACTGTTGCAATTCTTCTTGAGGTCTTTAATTCTCTAGTTTTGCGGATTGCCATAAATCTCAAAAGCACCTGTGGAATACCAAAATATCCCAAACCCCATGAAAGAGTTGAAAGAATTGTTATCCAATCATATTTTGCAGCCTCTCCAAACTGTGCAACACCATTTACAACCTGTTGAACACCATCTGCGTCAACAACAGGAGTTGCAAGTGAGGTTAATGAAAAATATCCAGGAATTGCTTTTGCATTGTCAATAACCGCACTAATTCCGCCTGCATTAATTGTTCCCAACACTAATACACCAACCAATGCAATAATCATTACGATTGCCTGCATAAAGTCTGATGCACTCTCTGCCAAAAATCCGCCAATAAGTGTATAAATTAACACAAATATTGCACCTGCAATAAGCATTGTGTGATAATCAAGTTCAAACAAGCCTGCAAACAACTTTCCGCAAGTAACGAAACAGCTTGATGCATAAACTGTGAAGAATATCAAAATGAAAAGAGCCGAAATTCCAAGAATAATTTTTTTCTTTTCGTGAAAACGATTTGAAAGAAAATCAGGAATTGTAATCGCATTTCCTGAAACTATTGAGTAGTTTCTTAATCTCTTTGAAACCAAAAGCCAATTTACATACGTACCGATTGCAAGACCGATTGCTGTCCAGGCAGCATCTGCAATACCGCACCAATATGCAACACCAGGCAAACCCATCAAAAGCCAACCACTCATATCTGATGCTTCAGCACTCATTGCCGCAACCCAAGGGCCAAGAGTTCTTCCGCCAAGGAAATAGTTTTCCGAATTTTCCTGTGAACGCTTTGCAAAGAATACACCGATTAAAATAACTATCAGCATATATCCCGACATAGCTAATAAAATATCTAATTTGTCTCCCATAATATTTCTCCTTTTACAAACAATTAAACTTTATTTTATCACAAAATTTGCATATTGTAAACAAAAATATCAAAAGTTGTATTATTAAATAAACAATTCACATAAAAGTACCACTGCACACGATGCAATAGAAACTTTTAAAAGACTTTTTTCAAGATATGCAAGTACAACCGCAACCAAAAATCCTGCCCAAGCAGAAATATTGTCGCTTGTTGAATAAAAAATTGCAGGAATTGTCATAGCACTCAAAACTGCATATGGAATATAGTGCAAAAAAGAAAGCAAAAACTTATTTTTTATTCTTTTTTTAACTAGCACCAAAGGAATCATTCTGACAAGATATGTAACCAGGGCCATGACAAAAAGATAGGCAAAAAATCCGTATTTATTCATCATCTTCTTCCTCCTCAACAGGTGCTAATACTGCAAAAATCGCACTAGATACCACTGCACAAATTATTATTGTAAATCCGCTTGGAACTTTGCTTAAAATCGGAACATATCTAAACAAGCAACTGATTATCACCGAAATAAGTACGCAAAGTGTGGTTGGTTTGCTGCTTTTCATCGGAGGCATAACAATTGCAATAAACATTGCATAAATCGCAATCCCCAATGCAGAAATCACAATCTGAGGCAAAATATCTCCTGCAACCGCACCCATGACAGTTCCTACTCCCCAACCAAAGTAGGGAGTTATTATGAGTCCATAAAGATAGCTTTTTCCTACTCTTCCCTTGTTTCCAGATGCCACCGCAAAAACCTCATCGGTGTTAACAAACGCAATTATCAGTTTGTCCAAAAGTCCGACACTCTTTTTCATTTTCTGCGAAAGCGAAACCGACATCAGCGAATATCTTAAATTAATGATTAACTGCGTGACGGCAAGCTCTATCAATGTCCCTCCGCCTGCAATTATCGGAACTGCCGCAAGCTGACCTGCCGATGTTACATTTGTTAATGAAATCAGTATTGCCTGCAAGGCTGAAAGTCCGTTTTCAACCGCAAATATTCCGAATGCAAACCCAACGGACAAATATCCGAAGCAAATTGGCAATCCGTCAGTTATACCCTTTAAAAATTTATTTTTCTTCATAATCTTTTCCTATATGTTATCTATCTGCCAATCTATTTGTGTTTTTCCTAAATTTAATAGTATTTCATTTGTTTTTTTGAAATGTCCGCAACCAAAAAATCCTCTTGATGCTGACAACGGACTCGGATGAGCCGCTGTTAAGACATAGTGCTTTGAATTTGTGATTAGTTGTGCTTTTTCTCTTGCATTATTACCCCAAAGCAAAAATACAATCGGGTCTTCTCTTTCATTGAGTTTTTCAATTACTGTGTTTGTGAAAATTTCCCAGCCTTTGCCTCTATGTGAGTTTGCAAGTCCGTCACGAACTGTCAGACTGGAGTTCAGGAGCAAAACTCCCTGATGTGCCCATTTTTCAAGGTATCCATTGTTGGGAATATAAAGTCCTAACTCATTTTTCAGCTCTTTATACATATTCAAGAGTGACGGAGGAATTTTGACTCCTGCTCTTACTGAAAAAGCAAGTCCGTGTGCCTGACCAACCTCGTGATAGGGGTCTTGTCCCAATATGACTGCTTTTGTATCTTTATATGCTGTCCACTTCAGGGCATTAAAAATATCATACATATCAGGGTGAATTAAGTGATTGGAATATTCAATCTTTAAAAATTCACGAAGTTTTAGATAATATTCCTTTTTAAATTCATCTTTTAGAATTTCATCCCAATCATTTCCAAGTGATACCATTTCTTTCACATCCTTTATAAAAAATCTGCGGATAAAATACCCGCAGATTTTTCTTATAATCAGTCTTCTGTAATTTCTGCACCGTCAACAGTTATGTTAATGTCTTTATACATTGGCATACCTGTTCCTGCAGGAATAAGTTTACCGATAATAACATTTTCTTTAAGACCTAACAATGGGTCAACCTTACCCTTGATAGCTGCATCTGTCAATACTTTTGTTGTTTCCTGGAATGATGCCGCAGACAAGAATGAATCTGTTGCAAGAGATGCCTTTGTGATACCCAAAAGCACAGGTGTGTATGTTGCGTGCTCGCCGCCACCATTTTCATCAACCTTTTTGTTTGCATCAGTCAACTCAAAAATATCAACCATTGAGCCTATTAACAAATCAGTATCTCCTGCAGTTTCAACTCTTACCTTGCGCAGCATTTGTCTTGTGATAATTTCAACGTGCTTATCGTTAATGTCAACACCCTGCATTCTGTAAGTTTTCTGAACTTCACAGGTGATATAGCTTTGAACTGCCTGAGGTCCGTTAATTCTCAAAATATCGTTCGGATAAATTGAACCGTGTGTCAAAGGCTGACCTTTGCTAACCTCTTCACCGTCTTTAACCTTTATTGTTGAGTCATAAGGAATTACATAAGTTCTTGTATCTCCGATTTCATCATTTGTTACGATGATTTCTCGTTTGCGGACATTTTCTGTGTTAAGAGTAACCTTACCTGCAATTTCAGAAACAATTGCAAGACCTTTAGGTCTTCTTGCTTCAAACAATTCCTCCACACGAGGAAGACCCTGTGTAACGTCGGCACCGCCTGCGACACCGCCGGCGTGGAATGTTCTCATTGTGAGCTGTGTACCAGGTTCTCCGATAGATTGAGCCGCAATAATACCAACCGCTTCACCGATATTAACAATTCCGCCTGTTGCAAGGTTAGCACCATAACACTTTGCACAAACACCGACTTTTGACTTACAAGTCAATACACTTCTGATGTGAACTTCTTTAGCTCCGCTTGCAATAATCTTGTCAGCACAATTTTCGTCAATCAATGTGTTAGGATCTGCTTTTGCAACGATTTCACCATTTTCATTAACGACATCACTCATCAAAATTCTGCCTATAATTCTGTCACGCAATGGCTCGATAATTTCCTTACCATTTTCTGTGATAGCTGCTACCCAGTGACCTTCTGTGTCGCCGCAATCATTTTCACGAACAATAACATCCTGTGATACATCAACAAGACGACGAGTCAAATAACCTGAGTCAGCTGTTCTAAGCGCTGTATCTGTAAGACCTTTTCTTGCACCGTGAGAAGAAATGAAGTATTCCAATACATTCAAGCCTTCTCTAAAGTTAGCTCTGATAGGAATTTCTACCGCTCTACCCTGAGTATCCGCCATAAGTCCACGCATACCTGCAAGCTGTCTTATCTGATTAACGCTACCACGGGCTCCTGAATCAGCCATCATATAGATTGGATTGAACTGGTCCATATGAGCCATCATATCTTCTGTAACCTTATCTGTGGTTGCACCCCAGATTTTGATTACTTCATTATATCTTTCTTCATCTGTCAACAAGCCTCGGCGGAACTTCTTAACGATATCGTCAATCTGCTTTTGAGCCTCATCTAAAAGTGCCTGCTTGTTTTCTGAAATTTCGATATCGGAAACTGATACTGTAATAGCACCCTTGGTTGAATATTTGTACCCTGTTTCCTTAATCAAATCAAGCATTTCAGCAGCTTTGCTTGTTCCGTGAACACGGATACATCTGTCGATAATCTTTCCAAGCTGCTTTTTCTTAACAATTTCATTTATTTCAAGGTCACACGCAGTTTCAGGATTTTTTCTGTCAACAAATCCCAGGTTTTGAGGGATATTTTCGTTGAAGATAATTCTTCCGACTGTTGCGTCTACTGCCTTTTCATAATGAACACCTCTGATGTCCTTTGAAACACAAACCTTGATAGGTGTGTGAAGACCGAGCATATGATTGTCATATGCCAACAATGCTTCTTCAGGACTTGTATATGTGTGAGGTCTCCATTCTTCTGCATTTGTACCAGGATAGTTCTTTCCGCCCATTTCATCATCTTTGACGATTGTCAGATAGTAACTACCCAAAATCATATCCTGTGTAGGAACTGTTACAGGAGCACCGTCCTGCGGTTTCAAGAGGTTATTTGCAGAAAGCATCAAGAATCTTGCTTCTGCCTGTGCCTCAGGTGACAAAGGTACATGGACAGCCATCTGGTCACCGTCAAAGTCAGCGTTATAAGCTGTACATACCAATGGGTGAAGTTTTAGTGCTCTACCTTCAACAAGCTTTGGCTCAAATGCTTGAATACCGAGTCTGTGAAGTGTAGGCGCACGGTTTAGAAGTACAGGGTGTTCCTTGATTACATCTTCCAATACTCCCCAAACTTCAGGCTTAACTCTCTCAACCATTCTCTTTGCACTCTTTATGTTTGGTGCAAGATTACGCGCAACCAATTCCTTCATAACAAAAGGCTTGAACAATTCGATTGCCATTTCCTTTGGCAAACCGCACTGATAAATCTTCATTTCAGGGCCGACAACGATAACTGAACGGCCAGAATAGTCAACACGCTTACCCAATAAGTTCTGACGGAATCTTCCCTGCTTACCTTTTAACAAGTCGGAAAGTGATTTCAATGCTCTGTTACCAGGGCCTGTCACAGTTCTTCCGCGACGACCGTTATTGATAAGTGCGTCAACTGCCTCTTGAAGCATTCTCTTTTCGTTTCTTATAATCAAATCAGGCGCACCAAGCTCCAAAAGTCTTTTCAATCTGTTATTTCTGTTGATAACTCTTCTATACAAGTCATTCAAGTCAGATGTTGCAAATCTTCCACCGTCCAATTGTACCATTGGTCTCAAATCAGGAGGAATTACAGGCACAACTTCCATAATCATCCATTCAGGACGGTTGCCTGAAAGTCTGAATGCCTCAACAACTTCAAGTCTTTTTACAATTCTTGTCTTCTTTTGTCCCTGTGTACCATCAAGTTCTTCCTTTAATTCCTTTGAAAGAGCTTCAAGGTCGATTTTCTTCAACAGCTTAAGAATTGCCTCCGCTCCCATACCTGCAGAGAATTTGTTTCCGTATTTTTCATACGCTTCGCGGTATTCTTTTTCATTTAATATCTGATTTTCCAAAAGGTTTGACGCACCCTTGTCAGTAACGATATATGCCGCAAAATATAATACTTTTTCCAAAAGTCTTGGTGAAATGTCAAGGATTAAACCAAGCGCTGACGGAACACCCTTGAAGTACCAGATATGTGATACAGGTGTTGCAAGCTCGATGTGTCCCATTCTTTCACGGCGGACTTTTGATTTTGTTATCTCAACGCCACAACGCTCACACACAATTCCCTTGTGTCTGATTTTCTTATATTTTCCGCAGTGACATTCCCAGTCCTTTGTAGGTCCAAAAATCTTTTCGCAGTAAAGACCGTCTCTTTCAGGCTTTAGTGTACGATAGTTGATTGTTTCAGGCTTTTTAACTTCTCCAAAGGACCAACCTCTTATGGTTTCCGGTGAGGCCAAACCGATTTTTATTGCTTCAAAGCTACTTTTAAAATTCATGTTAAAACCTCCCCTTATTAGTTCTCATCATTGTCGTTGAAGATGTCGATTACCGATTCAAGAGTGACAGTGTCGCCCTCATCATATTCATCATCAAATTCATCTTCAATATCTTCGTCGTCGTTCCAGTCATCGTCAGCTTCATCGATTATCATATCGTTAGCCAATTCATCTTCATTTACAACAACATCACTACCCATTGTGTCTGAAATTCTGTCGTCATCGTCCTCATCAGTCAGGTCAAGGTCAACAACCTCTCCGTCTGCATCAAGGATTTGGATGTTTAGTGCAAGTGATTGCAATTCCTTAACCAATACCTTGAATGATTCAGGTATTCTTGATTTAGGAATGTTCTCACCCTTAACAATCGCCTCATAGGTCTTAACTCTTCCGACAACATCGTCAGACTTAACTGTTAAGATTTCCTGCAATGTGTATGCTGCACCATATGATTCAAGCGCCCAAACTTCCATTTCACCGAAACGCTGTCCGCCGAATTGTGCTTTACCGCCCAATGGCTGTTGTGTTACTAGTGAGTATGGACCTGTTGAACGAGCGTGAATTTTATCGTCAACCAAGTGGTCAAGCTTCAAGTAATACATTATACCGACAGTAACAGTGTTATCAAACTTTTCGCCTGTTCTTCCGTCATAAACTGTTGACTTGAATGATTTATCAAGTCCTGCAAATTCAAATGCATCAATCAAGTCCTGGTCGTGTGCACCGTCAAATACAGGAGTTGCAATCTTTAAGAATTCGCCTTCTTTTAACTTATCCTTTGCATCAAGAATAGTCTTTTTATATGCTTCATCAACACTCATTGCCTCAAGCTCTTCTCTTGTCTTCAAGCTAAGAGTTCTGTATGCATAGCCAAGATGCATTTCAAGCACCTGACCGATGTTCATACGAGAAGGAACACCAAGAGGATTAAGAACTATCTGCAATGGTGTACCATCTTCCAAGAATGGCATATCTTCTTTTGGCAATACTCTTGAAACGACACCCTTGTTACCATGACGGCCCGCCATCTTGTCGCCGACAGAGATTTTTCTCTTTTGAGCGATATAACAACGAACAACCTGATTAACACCTGCAGGAATTTCGTTTCCGTTTTCTCTTGTGAATACCTTAACATCAACGATGATACCATTTTCACCGTGAGGCACTCTCAAGGAAGTATCTCTAACTTCTCTTGCTTTTTCGCCAAAGATTGCACGAAGGAGTCTTTCTTCTGCAGTAAGCTCTGTTTCACCCTTTGGTGTAACCTTACCTACCAGAATATCCCCTGCACGAACTTCAGCACCTATTCTTATGATACCTGTTTCATCAAGGTCTTTTAGAGCATCTTCTGAAACATTCGGTATATCTCTTGTGATTTCTTCTGCACCAAGCTTTGTATCTCTTGATTCACACTCATATTCTTCAATATGAATAGATGTGAACACATCGTTCATAACAAGCTCTTCACTGATTAGAACCGCGTCTTCGTAGTTATAACCTTCCCAGGTCATAAAGCCGATAAGAATGTTCTTACCAAGAGCCAATTCACCATTGTCCATAGCAGGACCATCGGCAATTATGTCACCCTTTTTAACCTTTTCGCCAACACTTACAATCGGATGCTGGTTTATACAGGTTGACTGGTTTGAACGAGCAAACTTAATCAATTTATGCTTATGCTTTGTGCCTGTCTTGTCGCCCTTGATAATGATTTCATCAGCTGAAACCTTTTCAACCACACCGTCTTCAATTGCCAAAACAACTGAACCGGAATCATGAGCAACCTTATATTCCATACCTGTTCCGACAATTGGTGAGTCTGTTGTCAAAAGCGGAACTGCCTGACACTGCATGTTTGAACCCATCAATGCACGGTTCGCGTCGTCGTTTTCCAAGAAAGGAATACATGCTGTAACAACCGAAACAAGCTGTCTTGGTGATACGTCCATATAGTCAATTCTTGCAGGCGGAACTTCCAATATTTCGTCACGGTATCTTGCAGATACACGCTTGTCAAGGAAATGTCCTTCCTCATCAAGAGGCTCGTTTGCCTGTGCGATAATAAATTGGTCTTCAATATCCGCTGTCATATATACAATTTCATCTGTTACTACTCCCTTTTCTTTATCTACCTTACGGTAAGGAGCTTCAACAAATCCGAATTCGTTAATTCTTGCAAAAGATGCAAGCGATGTGATAAGACCGATGTTAGGTCCTTCAGGAGTTTCGATAGGACACATTCTTCCGTAGTGAGAATAGTGAACGTCACGCACTTCAAAACCGGCTCTTTCTCTTGACAAACCGCCAGGTCCTAAAGCTGAAATTCTTCTCTTGTGTCTTAACTCTGCCAACGGGTTAGGCTGGTCCATAAATTGAGAAAGCTGTGATGAGCCGAAGAACTCATTAATTGTTGCAATAATAGGTCTTATATTGATAAGAGTTTGAGGAGTGATGATTTCAAGGTCCTGAATTGTCATTCTTTCTCTTACAACTCTTTCCATTCTTGCAAGACCGATTCTGAATTGGTTTTGCAAAAGTTCGCCAACTGAACGAAGTCTTCTGTTACCCAAATGGTCAATATCATCAATTGAGCCAATATCATATGCAAGATTTAGCATATAGTTAACAGATGCAAAAATATCATCTATTGTAATATGCTTTGGAACAAGTTCATCTATTCTTGCCCATAATTGTTCCTTGATTGCTTCTTCGTCAGAATTTGCTTCAAGAATTTCCAATAACACAGGCTTATATACCCATTTTGATGGGTAATCTTCCATTTTAAACTCAATAAATGCTTCAAGAGGAACTGTCTTGTTTGTGAACACCTTAACGGGATTTTCACTTGTCTTTATCATAACGCAATCCACGCCTGCGTTTTCTAAAGCATACGCGATATCCAATGTCACTTCATCATCAGCATTAGCAATAATCTCTCCTGTTTGAGGGTTGATTGCAGGCTCTGCCAAAGTCTTTCCGACAATTCTTTGTGAATATGAAAGTTTTTTATTAAATTTATATCTACCAACTCTTGCAAGGTCGTAGCGTTTTGGGTCGAAGAACATATTTGTTATAAGAGTTTCTGCACTCTCAACATTTAGCTGTTCTCCCGGGCGCAAGCGCTTATAAATCTCTAAAAGAGCTTCCTCACGGGTTGTAGTTGTATCTTTTTCAAATGTTGCTTTGAGTCTTGGGTCCTCGCCAAAATATTCCTCTATCTGTGCATTGGTTTCCAAGCCCATAGCACGAAGAAGAACTGTTGTAGGAACCTTTCTTGTTCTGTCAATTCTAACAGAGAAAACATCAAGTGAGTCAGTTTCATACTCAAGCCATGCTCCACGGTAAGGAATTACGGTTGAAGTATATAACTTTTTACCGGTCTTGTCCCTTGTGAAATCATAATAAATTCCCGGAGAACGAACCAACTGGCTGACAATAACACGCTCTGCACCATTTATAATAAATGTGCCCTGTTCTGTCATAAGAGGAAAATCACCCATAAAGATTTCCTGTTCCTTGATTTCGCCTGTTTCCGAATTGATAAGTCTGACATTAACTTTCAAAGGAGCTGCATATTTTGTGTCCTTTTCCTTACATTCCTCAACTGTGTATTTCGGATTGTAATCCAAAGTATAGTCATAAAACTCCATCAACAAATTTCCGGAGTGGTCTGTAATCGGCGAAATATCGTGGAATACTTCGTGCAATCCTTCCTCCAAAAACCATTTGTAAGAATTTTTCTGGACCTCGATAAGATTTGGCATATCCAAAACTTCATCGATTTTTGAGTAGCTGAGACGAGTATTTTTGCCTACCTGTACCTCATGCAACATTCATCAATCACCTCTTTGAGATTTTTAAAGTAAAATATGTTTATGCCCTGTATTAATATAGAAACAAATTTTTTTCTTCCTATTGATTTTTCCATTTTATTATGTTATAATTATTCTCATAATAGGGAACAGAGGACATTTTGCCCATATTATTACTATTATACAATAACCTATAATATCATACTTCTCTCGCGATGTCAAGAGAAAATAGGAAAAATTTATATTTTTGCAGGTTTTCTGCATTTGGAAGGGAAAAAATTTTATGCCAAAGTTTGCACTAAACAATGAATTTGTGCCTGTTTCGGTCTATTTTATTGAAAACTGCTTAAAAAATGTCAGCGGCGGATTTTTAAAAGTCTACCTTTATGCATTGGGGTTAGCCTCAAGAGGCGCTGATGCCGATACTGAAACAATTGCTGCCGCTTTAGATATGCTACAAAGCGATGTTTTGCAGGCTTTTTCATATTGGAAGAGCATCGGCATGGTGATTGAAGACGAGGGTGTTATTGAATTTTTGACAAAGCCTCAACAGGACGAGCTTTTTAGTACGCCTGAACAAGCCTCATACCAGGAGCCTGATGCCTACAAAAAGGTAAGCTATGACAGTATTGAGGTGGCAAAGAAAATTTCAGAGAACAACTCTTTGTCCGAAATGGTGCAGCTTGCACATGAGCTTTTGGCAAAGACACTTTCATCCTCCGAGATTGAAACTCTTTTTTGGCTCAATGATGAGCTTGGTTTTTCTGCAGAAGCCATTTTGTTATTGCTTGACTATTGCATATCAAAGGGCAAAAAGAATATGCGATATATCGAAAAGGTCGCAATCTCCTGGCACGAACAGGGTATTGTTTCTCCTGATGCAATTATGGAAAATATTACAAACGAAGAAGAAAAAAACACAACTACATATAAGTTAAGACGCGCAATGGGTATTGCAGATAGACCCTTATCTGCTCCTGAAGAAGCATATTTTAAAAAATGGTGCGATGAATTTAATTTTCCTGAAGATATGATTATTTTGGCATATGAGTCTTGTTTATTGAATACTTCAAAACTTTCATTTCCTTATATGGATAAAATTATCCAAAGATGGCACGAGCAGGGAATTTCCACAAGACAACAGGCAGAAGAAGATAATCAAAAGTATAAGAAGAATATAACAGGTCAAAAAGACATTTATCAGGATAAGTTTTCACATTCCGATTTGGAACTTTTGACAAGAAACAAAGATTAATATAAAAAAATTGAGGCTGTCCAGCGGGGACAGCCTCTTTCAAATGAGAAGCATTCAATAATGAACGCGTTGGAATTGCACAAATTTCGAGGTAATTGTGGGTAAAATCAAAAAAGTGTGCAATCCCTGTTCGAGACCGCACACCGAAAAATGCAGCCCGAACGAATTGTCACATAGGTTCGATTTTAACTTTGCACTAAGCGTGTCAAGAGAATAAGGCTGGCATTTTTGCCGAGAAATCAATCTCTCGAACCCTATAGTAGCAAATATTAAATTAAAATCGAGCATACAAAATACTCCTATGTGACAATATAATTATAGCACCTGTATAAAAATAATACAAGTGCTTTTTCAAATTTCTACAAATTTCGTTCGTCAAAATTCGACAAGGGTGCAGAAATTGGATGCAGATTGCTGTTTTGCAGTTCGGGTGCTGTACTCGTGTACCGCCCCAAACAAAAAATAGTGATATGCGCCAATTTATGTGCCCTATTAATTCTACTCTTCGATTATGCCCTTATCTATCAACTGTTGTAAGAATTCATCGCAATCAACCAATGCCACATCTCTTTGAACATCATATTCAGCCAAGATTTCATTAACAATTTCTTCTTTGCTCTTCCCTGCCTCAACACCGCGCCAGATTAATGCTCCGACCTCATTAACAGTTATAACACCCTTAAAATCAAGCTCATCATTACCGGCAGATATAACAACAAATGTTCCTGCAACCTCTCTTAATATAAATCCATCTTTAATTTTCATAGCATTTAATCCCCTCTACCTAATTTTCTGATATCACCCAATAAATTCTTTAATTTTTCAATTTCCAAATAATCAGGATTTTTAGCATTTTCAAGACCATTTATAATTTTTTCAAGCTCTCGAATTTTTTTATCAATAAACATATTGTAGTATTTATTGCCAGAAAGCTCGCTCGGAATATGCAGATACATTCTGTCCTCGGGCAATCTTCCCTCTCCCTTTTCGCACAAAAACGCGTTGTAAACTTTAAACCCCTCGCACGAAAGCGCCTCTTTCGTAATCTTAAACCCCAAATTAATGAGTCTTTCGCGAAGTTCCGCCTGGGCATTCATTGGCTGAAGTAATAACTTGGAGGCTTTTGCCTTATCCAAATCGGCTTCTATTATATCGCCTATCAGCTTACCGCCCATTCCTGCAATAATAATAAGCTCGCACTCTCCCCTATTTATCGGCTCAAGCCCACCGCCTAACCTTAATTCCACAATTTCATCCAACTCATATTTAATAACATTTTTTCGAGCTATTTCCAATGGTCCTTTGTTCTTGTCCGTTGCAATTGCTTTGGTTATCTTTTTATCCGATGCCAGTCTTATAGGAATATATGCGTGGTCTGTTCCGATATCGGCAATAGTTTTTTCGCTAACCATATCAATTATCATTTGTAATCTGGGTGTTATCATTTTTTTATCCTTTGTCAAAAAGTTATTCACGCTTGTCCCAAAAAGCATAAAAGTTTTAATTGTTAAAAAATGGCTTTAATCCTTGTTTCTTTTTAATGGTTATCCTACTTATCCACATTCTGCTGTGGATAACTCATCAATTTTAAGGCATTTTCCGACATAATTATATGTAAACTACCTCTCTTTTTCCAAAAACCTAGTATTTTCAAGGGTTTTCGCATTTTCACACAAGTTGTATAAATATGTGGATAATGTGGATAACTCCACGCAAATATGTGATATTTAGCCGAATTTGGTGTGGATAACCCTGTTTTTTCGTTGTGAACAAGAAATTTTTAGTTTACATAACAACATAATTTTATGCTACCTGAAAATATCTAATTTTTAACAATTATTTTGAAATTTTATCAGTTCCCATATATGGCACCAAAACATCAGGGATTGTCACAGTTCCATCTTCATTCTGGAAGTTTTCCAAAATTGCAGCAACTGTTCTTCCAACTGCAAGACCTGAACCATTCAATGTATGAACAAACTGCGCCTTGTCTTTTGGATTGTTCTTAAATCTAATGTTTGCTCTTCTTGCCTGATAGTCTTCAAAGTTTGAGCATGAAGAAATCTCAACATATCTTCCGTAGCTTGGCATCCAAACCTCTATGTCATAAGTCTTTGCTGATGAGAAGCCCAAATCGCCTGTTGACAAGCACACAACTCTATATGGAATTCCCAACAACTGCAATAGCTTTTCCGCATCATTTGTAAGTTTTTCAAGTTCTTCATAGCTATTTTCAGGATTTGCAAACTTAACAAGCTCAACCTTATTAAACTGATGCTGACGGATAAGTCCTCTTGTATCTCTTCCTGCAGAACCTGCCTCGGCTCTAAAACAAGCAGAATATGCGCAGAATTTAATAGGAAGTTTATCTCCCTCTAAAATCTCGTCTCTGTATAAATTTGTAACAGGAACTTCGGCTGTAGGAATTAAGAAATATCCGTTATTTTCAACCTTAAATGCGTCCTCTTCAAACTTTGGCAACTGACCTGTTCCTGTCATTGATGCACGATTTACCATATATGGAGGGAAAATCTCGGTGTAGCCTGATTGTTCTGTGTGTGTGTTTAAGAAAAACGAAATTACAGCTCGCTCCAATCTTGCTCCCAAACCTTTATACACTGTAAATCTTGAGCCTGCAATCTTTGCACCTCTGTCAAAATCAAGAATATCCAAATCCATACCGATATCCCAATGTGCCTTTGGCTCAAAATCAAACTTTCTTGGCTCCAAGAATTTTCTTAATTCAACATTCTCGCTGTCGTCTGCACCAACAGGAACACTGTCATTCGGAATGTTTGGAATTCTTAACATAAAGTTTCTCAATTCCTCATCAATTTCTGCTACACGAGCATCAATTTCCTTGATTTCATCAGAAAGTACTCTCATTTCGGCAAAAATTGCATCAGTGTTCTCCCCTGCCTTTTTCATTGCAGGAATTTTCTTTGTGATTTCGTTTTGCTTTGCCTTTTTTTGTTCAACATCTGTCAAAAGCTCTCTTCTTTTTGCGTCAAGCTCAATTGCAGGTGCAATATCCAAATCATTACAACGGTTTTTTTGAGCCTCTCATATTTTATCAGGCTCTGTTCTTAAAATTTTAATGTCTATCATTTATTATTCCATCCTTTTTAATATAGTTTTCTTATTCTATTTTGCAAGTAAGTATAAAATTCTTC